>JANYAW010000415.1 GCA_025361105.1 Rhodocyclaceae bacterium
TTACGCAGACCGGCGTTGAAGTGCTGACTGTCTCGGCCGGCTCACCGCCCTGCCCGCCTCAGGTGGTATTGATCCCCTAAATCATGAACCCCGCACAGGTCGCCGCATTTCGTGCCCATATTGTTTCCGGGCAGGCGGCCCTGGAGGCCGCATGGCATGAGAATCGTGTCGGGGAAGCGCTGTTGCGCGGCCGCTCCGCCTTGTTGGACGAAGTCTTGCATGACATCTGGGACGAGATCGCCTTGCCACCAGAAATCGCCTTGGTTGCCGTGGGTGGCTACGGCGCCGGCAGAATGTTTCCGTATTCCGACGTCGATTTGCTGATCCTGTGTGACGACGAAACCACCCCGGCGATACAAGGCAGCATCGAGACCTTGATCGGCTTGCTGTGGGACATTGGCCTGGACTTGGGGCATAGCGTGCGCACCACGCAGGAATGTCTGGACACCGCCGCGCGGGATATCACCGTGCAAACGGCCTTGCTGGAAGCGCGACTGCTGACCGGCAATGAAAAAATCTTTCACGAATTTCAGCGCCGGTTTCGAGCACAACTAGATCCGGCGAGTTTTTTGACTGCCAAACGCCTGGAACAAGCGGCGCGTTATGCCAGACACAACGAAACGGCTTTTTCGCTGGAACCCAACTGCAAGGAAAGTCCCGGCGGGCTGCGCGATATTCAGGTTATCCGCTGGGTCACGCTGGCGGCCGATCTGGGCAATGACTGGCAGGCGCTGGTTGAGGCCAAGCTGATTGACAGCCTTGAAGCCTTGCAGCTTGAGCAAGTCGAGATCCGGCTCACCGAATTGCGCATAGAGCTGCACTTGCTGGTCGGCCGACGCGAAGAGCGCCTGCTGTTCGACCACCAAGAACAACTCGCGCGCGCCTTCAAGATCGAAGCGCAGGGCAATCGCCGCGCTTCAGAAATTTTGATGCAGCGTTACTACCGCAACGCCAAACGGGTCACGCAACTCAATGTGCTGTTGCTTTCGTCGATTGCCGAATGGTTACAGCCCGATCAGCACCCGCCTGCGGTGTTGATCGATGAGCATTTCCAGACCCTGCGCAGTTTGCTCGACGTTCGTGACGAGCTGGTGTTCCAGAATTCGCCAATTGCCATCCTTGAATGCTTTCGATTATTGATGGCGCGAGGCGACCTCAAGGGGCTCACCCCGCGCACCCAGCGCGCACTGTGGCGCGCCCGTGGCCGCATCGACGAAGCGTTTAGCGACAAGCCCGAACATCGCGCTCTGTTTCTCGATTTGTTCAAGCAAAAACATTTGATTCGAGTCTTGCGGCAGATGAATCAATACGGAATTCTCGGCCGCTATCTGCCGGCTTTCGGTCGCATCGTCGGGCAGATGCAACACGACCTTTTTCATGTCTACACCGTCGATCAACACATCCTGCAAGTGATGCGCAATCTGCGTCGCTTTGCGATGCTCGAATTCGCCCACGAATATCCATTTTGCTCGGCGCTGATGGCTGGTTTCGAGCGGCCGTGGGTGCTGTATCTGGCCGCCATGTTTCATGACATCGCCAAGGGACGTGGCGGCGACCACTCGAAACTGGGCATGGATGACGCACGTGAATTTTGCCAACGCCATGAGATCAGTCAGGACGACACCGAACTGATCGTGTTTCTCGTTGAACAACATCTGATGATGTCATCGGTCGCTCAAAAACAGGATCTTTCCGATCCCGATGTCATCGCCAAATTCAGCGCCTCGATGGCCACCGGACGCCGCCTGACGGCGCTGTATCTGCTGACCGTTGCTGACATTCGCGGCACCAGTCCCAAGGTCTGGAACGCCTGGAAAGGCAAACTGCTCGAAGACCTCTATCGCATGGCGATGCGCACCCTGCAAGGCGAAGCGCCGGTGCATGTGCTCGGTGTGCCGGAACGCCAGGAAGACGCCTTGCGCATTCTGCGCCGCATGGGCTTGCGACCCGAAGTGGAGCGCGAGTTTTGGACGCAACTCGACACCGGTTATTTCATGCGCCACGATGCCGAGGAAATTGCCTGGCACACCAAGAATTTGTATTTCCGCATGGACGCTGGCGACAGTTCGATGCCTGCCGTGCCGGTAGTCCGCGCTCGAATCAACGCTCATGGCGACGGCATTCAGGTGATGATTTACACGCCCGATCAGGAGCAATTGTTTGCCCGCCTGTGCAGCGTGTTCGCGCAGATGGGCTACAGCATTGTCGACGCAAAAATCCACACCGCCAAGAACGGCTACGCGCTGGACAGCTTTGTTCTCCTGCACCCTGGCGACGACCCATCCTATCGCGACCTCACTGCCCTGCTCGAACATGAACTGGTGCGCCAGCTCAGCCCTGGCGCACCACTGCTGACGCCACCGCGTGGCCGCCTGTCACGACAGGTCAAACACTTCCCCATCGCACCACAAGTGCACATCCGCGCCGACGAAAAAGGCCAGCACTTCCTGATGACCATTTCCGCCTCCGACCGTCCGGGCTTGCTCTACGCCGTCGCGCGAGTGCTGGCCGAACATCAGGTGCGCCTGCACACCGCCAAAATCACCACCCTCGGCGAACGCGTGGAAGACATATTCCTGATTAGCGGACGTTCATTGGGCGATGCGGTTTTTCTGGTCCGGCTGGAGCAGGATATTTTGGCGGCATTGCTGGCGCAGGCTTGAGTCGGAAGTCAAACAACGGCGTGTCGCCAGCACCAACTGGCTCGCCGAATTTCGCTGATGCAGACTCATTTCGACGCAGATGCATGTCATCTAAATATCTGCCCGTGTGGCTCTCAGCGTGCCCGCGTGATTGCACTTGGACCTCAATAGCGTTGAACATAAGCTAAGGCCAACAACCCAAAATCAGGATGATCAAAACGCATTTGCTTCGCTTATGATCGGATCAACATTGCGCCCAAGTACAGATCGCATTTTTAGCAAGTTTTTGGTGCGCACCTGATCGGTAAAAATCATGTGAGGTCACGAAATGAAAACAAAATCGCAAGTGTCGAGATTTTCAGTTTCTCGGTTTGACGGGTCGACTTACCAGGTTGTTGATAATTTTTTTCGTGGCATCATCACCGCAGACGAAGGGCAGGCAGCCGCCACATCGGAAAAGATAGAAAAGTTGCTTGGTTTGCCAAAAGCTAATGTTGGTTCTATTCAGGCTAGTTTTCAGAACAAAGGGGATGATGACTATGGATTCCAAAATGACGGACGAGGAAGCGCTGAGTAAAGTCTTCGGGAGTTTGCAGATAGTGTTTGGCGGACCGCAGTCGAAGAATTCGAGCGCAGAGTCAGCGAATCCGAGCAACAAAACTACGTTCAAGGACGACACGAATCAACCGGAAACGGAGACGGAATCACTCCGGGCGGGCGCTTTGCGCCTCTCGAAGGCGCGCCAAATACAGAAGGCAATACGGGACCGGACCCTGCCCTCGTTGCGGTCGCCGAGCAATACGCAAGAGACAACGGAATAACCCTTTTTCGGCTGGCCTTTCACACGAAGGTGGACGAGGGTCTTGCTGCCCGGATGGCTGATGTCTATGCCGCCATGCCGCAGGCTCCGGGCGGCCCTGCGATCAAGGGGCATGGCTCAAGTCGCTCTCGATGCTGGGCTATCACGCGAAAGTCTCCACAAGGCACTCTCTGGAGAGCGCAGCCACGGTTTCGACACAACATGCGAGTGACCTTTCTGACAAAAATTAACGGGGCCTTATCGTCGAATCTTGCAAGGGTCGCAAGTAGTTTAGGTGATCAGGCACGATTTATTGACACCAGCGTGATAGAAAGGAGATTCCAACGGCGTGTTACCAGCACCAACTAACGAGAATAAACTCTCGTTCAAACCAAATTCGAGCCAGATGCCCATGGCTGAAAGCTGTGAGAGGCCGGTGTTTTTGCTGCTCAGGTCAACACCAAGCGTCACGAGAGGAGAACCATGAGCAAAGTATTCGTCAACATCGGACTAAGCCTCGACGGCTACATGGCACCGGAAGGAATGACCATGGGCAAGCCCGAGTACAAGAACTGGGGTGCCAAGTGGGGTGCGATGATGGCGTGGATCATCAATCAACAGTACTTCCGCGAGAACCTCAAGCTCGGACCCGGGGGAGAGACCGGTCCGGTCAATGACTTGTTGCGCAGCAACACCGAACGCATTGGTGCCAATGTGATGGGCAAGCGCATGTTCGACCAGGGCGAAGTCGCCTGGCCAGACGAAGCGCCGTTTCACACACCGGTA
>JANYAW010000024.1 GCA_025361105.1 Rhodocyclaceae bacterium
CAAATTTCTCGCCCATCGGTTGCTCAAGAATCACATCAAGTAGCGGCAACAAGCCATGATGCAAGCCTTCGTCGCGCAAACGTTTGACGCATTCGACAGCGTGGCCGGAGAACAGCAGCTTGAGCATTTCATCAAACAAACGCGCCGGCGGCACATTCTCTATCAGCACCGCCATTTCTTGAATCGGCGCGCTCACCAAAGGGTCGAGCGTCAATCCCAATTTTGCCGAGAGACGCACAGCACGCAGCATCCGCACTGGGTCTTCACGATAACGCGCACGCGGCTCACCGATCATCCGCAAAATCTTTTGCTGCAAATCGGCAACGCCGTGGTGATAGTCAATTACGGTTTCAGTCGTCGGGTCGTAGTACAAAGCATTGACCGTAAAGTCGCGTCGTGCTGCGTCATCGGCCTGTGTGCCAAACACGTTGTCGCGCAGCACGCGGCCATGCTCGTCTTTGACTGTATCGACATCGTGCGCGGCGCGAAACGTTGACACTTCCAAAGTCTCGCCGCCTTGCATCACATGCACGATTTGAAAACGCCGACCAATGATGCGCGAACGTCGAAACAGCATGTGCACTTCATTCGGCGTCGCATCGGTGGCCAAATCGTAATCTTTGGGAACGATGCCAGCGATTAAATCGCGTACCGCGCCGCCGACCACATAGGCTTTGTGCCCCGCTTGTTGCAACACATCACAAGTACGCCGCGCGCCCTGCGAAATCCGCTCACGAGTAATGCCGTGCTTGGCGACCGGAATGATGGCCGGACGATCTGATTTACTATTTGGCGTAGCGGGCGTTGAATCACCTTTGAAGACGCGGCGTAGTAGCTTACGAATCATGTGGAGGATGGCTGGCTCAAAGTATTCTGGAGAGACTCCCTCTTCACGCAGGCGGGCGAGGGAACTATGTCGGCTTGAGTGCAATCACCTCGAAAGAACCGCCAGACAAGGCCTGAATTCTAAAGGAAATCGCTAAAATCACCGGTTTTACGCATCGGTTATGCCTCATGGAACTCGCTAAAAGTTTTGAACCTGCCGAAATCGAACGTCATTGGTATCCGATTTGGGAAGCAGGCGGCTATTTCGCCGCCGGATTAGATACCACCAAGCAGGACAACTTTTGCATTTTGTTGCCGCCGCCAAATGTCACCGGCACGCTGCACATGGGGCATGGATTCAACCAATCAATCATGGATGCGCTCACCCGCTATCACCGTATGCGTGGCGACAACACCTTGTGGCAACCCGGCACTGATCATGCAGGCATCGCCACACAAATTGTGGTGGAACGGCAGCTTGATGCGCAGGGAATTTCGCGACGCGAAATCGGTCGCGAAAAATTTCTCGAAAAAGTCTGGGAGTGGAAGGAATATTCCGGCAACACGATTACCCAGCAAATGCGACGCCTCGGCACCTCGCCGGATTGGTCACGCGAGCGATTTACGATGGACGCGGGACTATCGAAAACCGTCACTGATACCTTCGTCCAGCTATACCGCGAAGGGCTGATTTATCGCGGCAAACGCTTGGTCAATTGGGACCCAAAATTGCTCACTGCGGTTTCGGATTTGGAAGTCGTCCAAGAAGAACGCGACGGTTTCATGTGGCACATTCTGTATCCGTTCTCCGACGGCCCGAAGGACGGTGTGCGCGGCATGCACATCGCAACCACGCGACCAGAAACCATGCTCGCCGATGGCGCATTGGCGGTGCATCCTGATGACGAACGGTACAAACATCTGGTCGGGCAATTTGTCGATTTGCCCTTGTGTGATAGGAAAATTCCCATCATCGCCGATAGCTTTGTCGACCCGGCATTTGGTAGCGGCTGCGTCAAAATTACCGGCGCGCATGACTTCAATGACTACGCCTGCGCGCAACGCCACGGCTTGGAAATGATTACGATTTTCACGCTCGATGCCAAACTCAACGAGAACGCACCGGCGGCCTATCGCGGGATGGATAGATATGATTGCCGCAAAGCGGTGTTGGCGGATTTGGAAACCTTGGGATTTTTGCAAAAAGCGGTTCCGCATAAAAACACTGTGCCGGTAGGCGATAGAACTGGCGCGGTGAT
>JANYAW010000030.1 GCA_025361105.1 Rhodocyclaceae bacterium
GCACACCAGTGGTGCCTTGATCTTGACTACGCTGTCGGTATCTGCCGCGACCCCGTAGTAAGGTGCACCGGCGTGCATGTCTGGTCCCAGCGCTGTCGCCAGATAGTTGACTATGCCGCCGCCATAGCAGAAGCCCGTGACACCCAGCTTGCCGGTAGACATCTTGTGGGTCTGCAGGAATCGCGCACTATTCAATAGGTCGACGCGTAGTTTGGCCTGGTCGAGGGAGGCCTGCAGCTTGCGACCGTCGTCGTCGTTGCCGGGATAGCCGCCAACAGGAAACAGCCCGTCGGGAGCAAGCGCAAGGAACCCTTCCACGGCTGCGCGTCGTGCGACATCCTCGATATAGGGATTGAGCCCCCGATTTTCATGCACCACCAACACGACCGGATACGGGCCTGGTCCACTGGGCTGGACGAGATATCCGCGCATCGTGCCTGAGTTGCCGCCAGGCGACGGATAGCTGACGTAGTTTGCCTTGATGCGTTGATCGGTGAAGGAAATCGTTTGCGCCTGTGCGTAACGCGGCAGTAGTGCCTGCGCCATCAGCAATCCACTTGCGCCCAGCATCGCGATTGATCCGGCGCGACTAAGGAATTCGCGGCGGTCGATATGGCCGTGGCAATACTCGTCGTACAAATCGAAAACGCGCTGATCGATTTCCAGTTGCGTAATGCCGCTTGTCGCCGCTTGCTGCGGTAGCTGTTTGTCGCGCATGCTGGTCTCCTCTTTGACGGGCGGTCTGTGGCGAAAACTGCATTGTCACTGGCGCCTTTAGTGATAGTTACAAACTGCGTTTTAAAGCATTGTTCGATGCCGGGCAATATCGTTACATCACGTAGCAATATTTGACCTCCGACACGATGCATTCCGGTCGGCGGAGATAGGGGGCCAAGCGTTGAGTAAATCGTTGCCCTATTTGTTTTGGAGTCACCATGTCTTTTTCATCGTCAGGTGTTCACGTTGGATTTGTTTTGTTCGCCAAGCGGTTGATGGCGTTCGCTGTGTTTGCGGCGGCTTGCCTCAGCGTCACAGCAGTGTGTGCGCAAGATGATCCGCCCGGACGGATTGGCCAATTGGCTGATTTCCAGGGCCGGGCCTGGCTGTTTGACAGGGATCGCCAGGAATGGGTAGCTGCGCCGCGCAATCGTCCCCTGACCAGCGGCGATCGATTGATGATAGACCAGGGTGGCCGCGCGGTAGTTCGTATTGGTTCAACGACATTACGAATCGCTGGTGGTAGCGACGTGGAACTGCAGCGTATTGACGACGAACAAATCAGGCTGATGCTGCAACGCGGCACAATGGCCGTGCAGGTAGCTTCTCCTGAAGTTGCTGCTGAAATTCAAATCGCGACAGCCTTTGGAACTTTCTTGCCGCTGAGCCCCGGTCACTATCGATTTGACCATCGCGATGGCGAGACCAATGCCACCAATTGGTACGGCGCGCTCAGCGCGGCAGGTTCGACGGACCTTGTGGTTGGGGAAAGACAGCAACTCACTTTGCGGCTGATCGGCGGAACAAATCGCCTGGCGTCGAGCATATCGGCCGTTGCGGTGGATTCATTTTCGGATTGGGTCGCGCAAGATGCGCAAGGCGAAACGCAGAACTACGCTGCTCAATTCGTTTCACCAGAGATGACCGGCTGGGAAGATCTGGACCGGTATGGCCGTTGGGATTCTGATCCTCAATACGGCGCGATTTGGCTCCCGTCTGTGGTTGCATCCGGGTGGGCGCCCTACCGCTTCGGAAGTTGGGTTTGGATGGTGCCATGGGGTTGGACATGGGTGGACAATGCCCCATGGGGCTTTGCACCTTTCCACTATGGTCGATGGGTCAATGTAAGCGGGCGATGGGTCTGGTCGCCGGGTCAACGGATTCGACGCCCAACCTATGCTCCTGCACTGGTCACCTGGACTACACCGCCGCATAGTCCCCGGAGTGGACATGACACAGGGCCTGCGGTTGCGTGGCAGCCACTCGCGCCGCACGAACACTACGTTCCCGTTTATCGCGCCAGCCCGACCCACCGAAAAAATATCGATCTGTCGCACGCGATCTCAGGCGCTGATCATCACACTGATACCGGCCGTCTACGTAACGGAAGCGTCAACGAAACGCCAGGCACGCCACCGGGGAGTCGGTCGGGTACGACAAACGGAACAAGAGAGCCTGTTGTGGATAACGGTCCAGGCCCGGGCAAATTTTGGAATTCCGGCGTGAGCCCTGCACCGGCGCACACGCCACCTCCTGCCACGCGACCGGCGACAGATGCTGGAACGGTGACTACGCAAACAACACCGATCTATCGTCCACCGGTCAGCGTGCCTAATTCAGGCACGCAAAATATCGAACGTCCCTCATGGCGCGGTGACAATGGGCGTCGTGATCGATCCACAGATAGTGAAGCCACTCAGAACCGAGATCACACTCGGGATACCGGTCGCCCGCCGCAAACCGAGCATAGCGGACAAAGGACTCTGGAACCGGTGCCACAACGCCCGGTGCCTGTTGCTATCCCTCCAGCGGCGACACCGCCTAGGCCCAATCCGCCGGTTGCGGTGACACCACTACCTGCGCCGACTCCGGTGCCCACACCCGCCCCGCAACCGCCGCGAAAGTCACCGTCCAAAGGGGAGAAAACTGATGATGATGGAAACAATAACGAGAACCATCGGCAGACTCGCAAGATGGAGCGATAGTCATCATCAATGCTAACAACCCACACCACCGGCTTCACGCGCTATCCATTGCTCGGTAAAGCGCCGCGCATCGACCAACCAATCGGCAAAATCAGCGGCAAATCCAGCCGGGTCAGCGAGAAATTCCTGCTCGCCACCGGCTAGCGGATTAGGCTGTCTGGCTCGACGTGACATACGAACCAGGACATCGCCTATGCCATCGATGCCGGCGTAGCTGGACAGCCAATCTTGTTCAGCCATCAATTGCAACGCGAAATGTGCAGAGGTAGAAATATCATCCAGTCGACCGGCGATGGTCTTGTAAACAGCAGCCGAATAGTCGTTTAAGGGCTGGTGATGAATTTGATCCCAGTCGCGTGCAAGCAAGTGATCGTAAAAGATATCGACCAACACACCGGCGTAACGACGACGTTCAGGTGACACGCGATTTCGACTGGCGCGAAATGCCGGATTGCTTTCCGCAAATGTATCAATCGCTCTATGCAATGCGACCCCTCGCGCCAGGTCTTCCGGCAGCATCCCCGGCAGTGGACCCTTGATAAAGTCCCCGATGACACCGCCGACAACAAGCGCGGGGGACTGTCCGGCGAGCAATGCATGGGCAAGGTAGTTCATCGCTGTGTACCCTTGTTTGAGGACTCAAGGCATCGCCCTTGTTTCTCCAACCAATAGACCACGTTGTCGATAAGCACGATGCTGCCGGATCGTGGCGCTAGCATTTAAAGACTCAGGCTTACTCCGAAGGAATTTTTTTCTTTGGATTTGTTCGATGCCAACGGCGTGTCACTAGCACCAACTGGTGAATTGAATTACATCACTCCACCTCGCGCATATCCACCACCAATGGCGGCGGATTTACCGCCGCTGTCGGCTCAGCCGAAAAGCTTGCCTTTGAGCAGGCCCATGCCTTGAGTCATTAGGTCGTTGCCTTCGGGGATGGTGCCGTTGGGCGTTAACTTGTCCACAATCTGTGGCAGTAATTCGGCCAAGTGTCCAGACAGTTGGCTGGTGTCGATACCGAGCTGACTGGCGAGGCTCTGCAATTGTTCATTGCCCAGTACGCTCTGAATTTGTTCAGCGGAGATCGGCAGGTTTTGTCCGGTTGACACCCAGGACTTGGCGATTTCGCCCAAGCCGCCATTCTGGAATGATTGAACGAGACCGGAAAGGCCGCCGGTCTGCGGATTATTTACCAGCTGCATGACGCTGTTGAGTAGCGTGTTGCTACCTTGACTTTGTTGGCCGGAAATGGCGCCAGCCGCACCCACAATCTGATCGAGAAAGCTCATGAAATAATTTCCTTTTTTAAAATGACGAGTCCTAGAATAACCGACCGGTAACCCTATTTCGCATAGTGACTCGAACTTTTCCGAGTTGTGTGCGAAGGTCGCCACCGTTTGCGCGCATGGTTTCAGGGGCGCAATTTTTCTGCAAGCTTTGAGCCTCAATTTTTTTGGAGACTACTAAATGAACAAGTTTGTCACACTGTTGGTGGGCCTGGCATTGGCCGCTTTCAACGTTTTTGCTGCGGTCAATGTGAATACGGCGACTCAGGAACAGCTGGAGTCGCTCAACGGCATCGGCCCGGCCAAGGCCAAGGCGATCATTGAATACCGCAACAAGAATGGTGCCTTCAAAACGTTTGAGGATATTGACAAGGTTCCGGGTATCGGCGCGGGGATTATGGGCAAGATCAAAGGCGACGTGACGCTGACCGGTGCGACTACGGTCAATGCCGATGCCAAGAGCGATACGAAGAAAGCTGAACCGGCGAAAGCCGCAGCTCCAGCCAAGGTAGAGGCACCAAAACCTGTTGCACCCGCAACACCTGCGGCCAAGGTCGAACCGACGAAGGCGGTAACTCCGGCTGCCCCTGCCAAGCTAGAGGCAGCCAAGCCGACAGCCCCGGCAGCGAAGACCGAACCGGCTAAGGCTGCGAAGCCGGCAGCGCCGATGGTCAAGGCTGAAGAGAAGAAGGCGGATGAGAAGGCCGACAAGAAGGCCGCAGCAAAAGCTGATAAGGACGCCAAGAAAGCCGAGAAGGATGCCAAGAAGGCTGACAAGGACGCCAAGAAAGCTGATAAAGACGCAAAGAAGTCAGACAAGAAAGATGAGAAAAGCAAGTAGAAATGCGTTGAAAAGACACGGTGCCATTGCACCGTGGTTCGGAACCCCGCTGAGGCGGGGTTTTTCTTTTGCGCGCCTCACGAGGCTGCGCCGACACTGCGACTGGGCGTGCTAACACGCAGCAAAATTTTTCAAATAATCAGTACTGACAAACTCACTCTACAGCCCGCACATTCGCCAGCAGCATCTAATTCCCATCAGTCCCTATTGATTTGCGGTCGATCACCAACGAAGACCCAAGTACGAGTGATGTCGGCGACATCAAAGACTCTTTTCATGTCTGGCGGAAACGCTGAAAACGGTGCACTCATTTCGATGATGCGACGTACCGCGTTGTCGAGTTCCACGTGGCCGCTGCTCTTGACGATGCGCACGCCGGCGAGTGTGCCGTCGCTATTGATGCTGACCGTCACGACCATGGGATCGTAGGTCAGAAATTTGGATAATTTTGGAAAGTTCATCGCGCCGATGCGCTCGACTTTTTGCCGCCATCCTTCGCCGTAGAAGGCTAGTTGAATGTCCTTGGGGTCGCGCCCCAAAATGCTGGCACGTCGCGGCGATAGTGTTTCCGCCGGACTTAAGGGTAACAAGCCCGATGACGGATTTCGCGCGGCATCCAGTGCACGGCTGACAAGATCACGCCCGGTTCCGGTGGCCTGCGCGGCCGAATCTTCGCGGCCTTTTCCGGCGGCAAGCGAGGGTGTAGAACCGGCTGCGGGAGCCGATTGTGTACCTGTAGCCGAAGCTGCTGCTGCGATTTGCGCTGCCCGTGCTTGTTCGGCCGCCAGCGCTTTTTCCGCTTTGAGTTTTTTCGCTTGTGCAGCTGCTTCGATTGCGCGCTCTCGTGCCAGCGCTTCGGCCTCGGCTTCGGCGCGTTTGGCAATCTGCTCTGCCGCTGCCTTGGCTTCTTGCACCTGCCGGGCTTTTTCCGCTTCTATCCGCGCCAACTCCTCCGCGCGCTGCCGCGCTCGGGCTTCTTCTTTGGCGCGAGCAAGCGCCACTTGTCGTTGGCGCTCGGCCTCGACGCGCACGAGTTCTTCCTGTTTCGCCTTGGCCGCAGCGAGTCTTAGTTTTTCGGCTTCGACGCGCGCCAATTCCTCTGCGCGCTGCCGTGCCAGCGCGTCCTCTTTGGCCGCACGGTCGCGCGCCAATGCTTCGGCTTCCGCTAGTGCTTTCTTGGCATTGCGTTCCGCTGCCGCCTTGGCCTCCAAGGCTAGTCTGATCTTCTCCACAGCTGTCCGCGCGAGCTCGTCGGCGCCTTGCTGTGCCAGAGCTTCTTCCCTGGCGCTGGCAATCGCCGCCTGTCGCTGCCTCTCGACCTGGGCGTGGGCTAGTTCGTCTGCTTTGGCTTTGGCTTTGGCTGCAGCAGCTTGCTTTAATTTCTCGGCTTCGACGCGCGCCATGTCCTCTGCACGTTGCAGTGCCAGCGCGTCCTCCTGTGCTTTGGCAGCGGCGGCATGTTCCGCTTTATCAGATTCGATTTGTTCAAGCGCCACCAAGCGTTCCTTTTCCTTGCTTTCCTCTTCGGCCTTGGTGTCGGCAGGTGGATCTGCGGGGAGTGTTACCACTTCTTCGGGCACCGGCGGGACAACCGGTCTGCTCCAGGTGCTTTCAGATTTTGCGCTGAGGACTTCAACACCGGGGCGATCAACTTTCGGCGGTTTCAATACCGATGTTGTTGGCTCAACTGGTGCCGGGCCGGGCATTTTCGGCGCTGCCACCACGGCCTTGAAGCCTTTGATAGTCGGGCTCGCGGCAATCACAGTTTGCGCTTTTGGTCGTTGTATCGATTTGGGAGTCTTGCGCTTTTTGCGTTTCGTTTTTTGCACTTCGACTGTGCTGGGCAGCGGCGTGACAGCATCGGGCTGTGGCAACGGTCGCAGTGTCGCCGTCAGCATGGGAATATTTGCCGGACGGCTCTCACCCTGCGAGCCAAAAAATGGCAATTCAGTTCCCGGTTCACCAAATTCAATAGCCAACAGCGCGGCATGAAACAGCAGGCTGAGTAGCAGTGCTTTGCCAATCTGGGTTTCGCGGAATTGCGTCCAGACGGAATGTTTACGAGGTGAATCTTGTTCCTTGATCGGCGGCTTCGCAGTGGGCAAACCGGCATTGCCAATCTCACCTCTATGCTTGCCTGGCGCGGTCGCATCGTTCTGGTGCTGGAGCAAAAACCCGGGCGCGACAAGGTAAGTCAGCAATGGTGAAATTGGAAGATCGTTCGAAATACCCTGGCCTTCAATGCCGACCTCGACTCCGCTCTGTGGGTCGTTTGCGGAATCGCCCCCTGCTATCGGGCATGCCAGCCACAGCGTGAACAAATTCAACACGCTGTGATCGGTGATCAGCAAGGCCAAACGCTGCGTCAATTCAGTGTGCGACACAGCGGCGAGATAGGCTAGCCAGCCGGGCGTTTGGTGAAGCTGATTCTGGTCAATTGATAAATCGGTCTCTGGCTTGGTAATCAGCCACGCCGCGATCAGCGGTTCCATGATCAGCATCGCGGCCGTCATGCAAACCTCATCACGTAGCGTCGCGATATCCTTGCTGCGGAATTGGTGATTCGGCTGCGGGATAGTCACACGCAGCAACGCCGCCGGCCGATAGTTCCGGGCTCTTAAATCCGCTTCGAGTTCTTTCAGCCACTTGCGTGCACCGTAGCTGGCGATGTCGGCCAGAACCTTGCCGTCTACGCCGGGCGCATGGGTGTTGCGGGCGCGGCACAACAGGTAGGCGTGCTGCAAGACATCTTCACGACAAATCGCGTCGTAGATGTCTTGAAAGCGGCCGTCAGGGTTCAGCTTCGCCCGCTGATAAATCCCCCGCTGCAATTCATCAACGCTTGTCGGAGGAAGTACATCTGCCACGTCGGACATCATCCAGTCATCTGTGTGCCGATCGACATTGA
>JANYAW010000057.1 GCA_025361105.1 Rhodocyclaceae bacterium
ATACCCATTGTGCGTAACAAAGCCAGTGCTGTTTTGGCGCAGGCGGGCTTCGCGTCGAATAGTCACATGGGCAAAAACCTGGTCACCATACTTGAGACTTTTCCGCGCGATGAATTGTTCCAGATCGACCAGAATGCCTTGCTCGAAACTGCGCTGGGGATATTGCGTTTGGGCGACCGGCGGAAGTTGCGCGTATTCATTCGTCGCGATGTTTATGGGCGGTTCTATTCCTGCTTGATTTTCCTGCCACGCGATCAATTCAATACCGAATCGCGCACCAAAATTCAGGACATTTTGAAACGCACTTTGCATGGCCAAAGCGTCGAATTCACCGTGCAATTGTCGGACGCTCTGTTGGCGCGAATTCACATGCTGATACGCACCGCACCTTCCGATGATGCGCTCCCTGATGCACGCGGTATCGAAACCGAAATCACACTGGCCTTGCGCGATTGGTCTGACGATCTAAAGCTCGCCCTGATAGAAGCTCAGGGTGAAGAGGCGGCGAATTTGTCAATACGGCGCTATGCCCAAGCGTTTCCTGCTGCCTATACCAGCGGCGTCAGCGCGCGTGCGGCGGTACGCGATATCGACATGATGAATGGATTATCCGCGCAGCAAGACATCACCATGAGTTTGTATCGACCGGTCGAGGCCGATGCAACTACGTTGCGTTTGCGCGTTTATCGACTGGGACAATCTCTAGCCCTGTCGGAAAGTTTGCCAATGCTCGAACACATGGGCGTAGGTGTGCAAGACGAGCAATCCTATGTGTTGCACGTTGACGAAAACTACATCGTGCATATTCACGATTTTGGTCTCAAAGCCAAAACTGCGATTGGCGATATTTCAGCCGTCAAACCTTTATTTGAAGTAGCGTTTGGCAAGACTTGGCATCGCACCACTGAGAGCGACGGCTTCAATCGGCTGGTGTTGGTCGCCGGCTTGGCCAGCGAAGAAGTCTCGATACTCCGTGCACTGGCCAAATACCTCAAGCAAACCGGTTTTACTTTCAGCCAAGCCTACATCGAGCAAACGCTGGGTGACAACGCGGCGATTGCGCGGCAGCTCGTTGCGCTGTTTCATGCGCGCTTTGATCCAATTGCGTCAGCCACGACAAGTGATCGCGCAGCGGCGCAAAGCGCTTTGGTGAGCAGTATTCGTGGGGCGCTCGACGCAGTCGCAAATGCCGACGAAGACAGAATTTTGCGCCGCTTTCTCGCGCTCATTCAAGCCGTTATTCGCACTAATTTCTATCAATCCATGAAAGACTCTGATGGGGTCGCGCAGCGTAAATCTTATATTTCTTTCAAGATTGAATCGGCCAAAGTACCCGAACTTCCCGAGCCAAGACCGCTGTACGAAATCTGGGTTTATTCGCCGCGCGTCGAAGGTATCCACTTGCGTTTTGGCAAAGTTGCCCGTGGTGGTTTGCGCTGGTCGGATCGTATGGAAGATTTCCGTACCGAAGTTTTGGGCTTGGTTAAAGCACAGCAAGTCAAGAATGCCGTGATCGTTCCAGTCGGTTCCAAAGGTGGTTTCGTGGTCAAAAACCCACCGCCAGCAAGCGATCGCGATGCTTACATGAAAGAAGGAATCGAGTGCTACAAAACCTTTTTGCGTGGCTTGCTTGATCTCACCGATAACCTCGTCGCCAACCAATTAGTGGCACCAAAAGACGTAGTGCGCCACGATGCCGACGATCCGTATTTAGTCGTCGCCGCCGACAAAGGCACTGCCAGTTTTTCGGACTACGCCAATGCAGTCAGCGCCGAATACGGCCACTGGTTGGGCGACGCATTTGCCTCGGGTGGCTCGGTCGGGTACGACCACAAGAAGATGGGCATCACTGCGCGCGGCGCCTGGGAATCGGTCAAGCGTCACTTTCTCGAAATCGGTATCGATACACAAACCACGGCATTCACGGTAGTTGGCGTTGGCGATATGTCGGGCGATGTGTTTGGCAATGGCATGCTGCTCTCGCGTCATATCAAACTGCTCGCCGCGTTTGATCATCGGCATATTTTCCTTGACCCGAATCCCGATACCGAAATCAGCTTCAAAGAGCGCGAGCGAATGTTTGCACTGCCGCGCTCATCCTGGGAGGACTATGACAAAGCTTTGATTTCTGCGGGTGGCGGGGTTTATCCACGTAGCGCCAAAACTATCGCGCTGACATCTGAAGTCAAACAAATTTTGAACGTAGAGGAAGATTCCCTCAGCCCCGTCGATTTGATGCGGGCGATTTTGAAAGCCAAAGTGGATTTGTTTTACAACGGCGGCATCGGTACTTATGTTAAGGCCAGTACGCAACGCCATGCCGAAGTTGGCGACCGTGCCACCGACGCCTTGCGCATCAATGGCAACGAGCTACGCTGCAAAGTGGTGGCCGAAGGTGGCAATCTCGGCTGCACCCAACTGGGTCGCATTGAATTCGCCTTACATGGCGGCCGCATCAATACCGATGCCATCGACAATTCGGCTGGTGTGGATTGTTCTGACCACGAAGTGAATATCAAAATTCTGCTCGGCATTGTGGAAGCCGAGGGCGAACTCACCGAAAAACAGCGCAATAAATTACTCGCCGAAATGACCGATGAAGTCGGACTGCTCGTCTTGCAAGACAATTACTACCAAACGCAATCGCTTAGTGTGAGCGGCGTGCGCGGCGACAAAGCGCTCGATGCGCAAGCCAGATTTATTCGGCATTTGGAAAAAATTGGTCGCCTGAATCGCGCCGTAGAATTTTTGCCCAGCGATGAGCAAATCGATGAGCGCCGTATTGCAAAAATCGGCCTGACATCGCCAGAAGGCGCAGTACTGCTTGCTTACAGCAAGATGGTGTTGTTCGATCAATTGATCGCTTCCAACTTGATTGACGATGCTTATGTCGGCGATGCCTTGATCGAATATTTCCCCAACGCGCTACGCGAGCGTTATGCGTCGATCATGCAGCGCCATCCGCTCAAGCGCGAGATTATCGCCACCGTCGTAGCCAACACGATGATCAATCACACCGGTAGTATTTTTGCGTTTCGCATGGTCGAGGAAACCGGTGCTAGCGCGCATGATGTGGTCAAAGCCTACATGCTGGTGCGGGATATTTTCGGCTTCAAGCCGCTATGGGTTGCCATCGAATCGCTGGACAGAAAAATCTCGGCGCATGTCCAAAACGACATGTTGATTGATGCCGGTCGCTTGATGCTGCGCGCCGTGCTGTGGTTCTTGCGCGAGCATCAAGACGCGACCGACATGCAAGCGGTGGTGACAAATTTTCAGCCCGGCGTCGAACAAGTTCGCGGCATGCTGCCATCCTTGCTCAACGCCGCCGATTTGCTTGCTTTGCAAGCTCGTCAGCATGCCTTGGTCGAACTTGGCGTTCCAGCGCAAACAGCCGAAATCGTGGCCGGGCTGGATGCTGCCTATGCTGCGCTGGACATCGTGAAAGTGGCCGGAAGAAGCGGTAAGAGCGTTGAGCTGGTGGCTAAAGTTTATTTCAGTCTGGTCGGCAAATTAGAGATTCGATGGTTCGCCAAACAGATCACCGCATTGCCCACCGACACGCACTGGCAAGCTCTGGCTCGTAATGCGATGCGCGATGATTTATCGAATCAACAACGCCAGCTCACGCTAGCCGTAGTCAGCCGCTCGCCGACCGACACAGTAGCCGAGCAAATGATTGCCGGCTGGGAACAATCGCACACGCTAGCGCTATCGCGTATTGCCGACCTGGTCAATGATTTCAAATCCGGCGCTGTGGATTTGGCGATGCTGTCGGTGGTGTTGCGGGAATTGCGTGGGCTGGGGTGAGGTGGTCTTGTCAGTTGGTGCTGCTGATACGCCGTCAGTTCTGCCGACAAACCTACCGTGGATTTTTAGCATCGTACTTCCCAGAAATTCGCTTGCGCTATGATTTAGGCCAACCCACTGTCCAAGGTCGATGCTGTGAAAAAAATTCTCTTTGTCTGTTTGCTATTTGCCACCGGCTCGGTTTGGGCTGATTGGGTGGCTGTCGGCGAGTCTGCTGGCAGCAATTTTTATATCGACCCCTCGACGATCCGCAAGGAGGGGGATTTCCGCAAAGTTTGGGGAATTCAGGATCTGAGCAAGCGTGACATCGACGGTGAAATGTCACGCCGCTATAGGGAAGAATACGATTGCAAGGCTGCGCGCAAAAGGTACCTTTCGGCGACTACGCATTC
>JANYAW010000081.1 GCA_025361105.1 Rhodocyclaceae bacterium
GCCGGCATTGAAGCATTTGACGAACAAGATACGCTCGGCGGCTTTTCGCAGCGGGAAGTCGTCGCACACCACCACCGGCGATTTGCCACCCAGCTCCAAAGTCACCGGACAAAGATTTTGTGCCGCTGCGGTCATCACCGCACGGCCTGTCGTGCCGGAACCAGTAAACAAAATATGATCAAACGGCAGTTTGGAAAACTCTATCCCGACGCCACCTGTTTCATCAAAAAAAGCCAGCTTGTCTTTGGGGAAATACGAAGGCATTTTGGCGATCAAAAATGCCGCCAGATTGCGCGAGTTCTCCGACATTTTCACCATCGCACGATTGCCGGCGGCAAAAATACACACCATCGGTACGATGCTCAGATTGATCGGGAAGTTCCACGGCACGATAACGCCAACCACGCCAATGGGTTGGGGAATAACCCGGTTCTTTGCGCCGAAATAGGTGGTGATATCGACATGCCGTCTTTGCGGCTTCATCCAGGATTTCAAATTCGAAATCGCATGATCGACAGCAGTAACCGCGCCGATAATTTCTGCAAACAGCGACTCGTGGTGCGAGCGATTACCGTAGTCCTTGCTAATTGCCGCGATGATTTCTTCCTTGTTTTCGCGTATGAAACGCTGCAAGGTCAGCAGGTCGGCCTTGCGTTCGGCAAAGGTCGGCACCGGATGATTCAGGTAAGCCTTGCGCTGCAATGCCAGCGTGCTTTGCAATTCGGCAACCGTGGTGGTAACGGCGGGACTGGAATTGACCAGGTTTTCTATCGGATTAGCGCCCATTTTTTTCTCCTCGAATAACTTTTATGTTGTGCCGCAAAGTGACCAGCGTTAAGGCTGCTGCGGACGATTTTGAACCAAAAATCCGGATACCTGTTGCCACGCTTTCCAGCCAGTGTAAGCCCGCCGACTCCAACGCCAAACCGTCATCGGTCGCGCCACCACTAAAGTCACCGCGACACCAACAACGACTTCAGGATGCCGCTGCAACCAACGCGCCCCAGCAACTCCTGCATCAGCGACTTGAAATACCGGCTTCACGCCAAGGCCGTTACGACCAAACTCGGCGCGCAACTGCTCGCTTTTCATCAGCAAGCGCTGCTTTTTCAATGCAATTTCGAGACCGGTCATTATCGTCGCGCTCAGCGGTTTTGGTCATCAGGGCGCATGGCATCAGTATCCTTACGCAGTTCAGCCAGACTGGCCGCGAACAGCTTGGAACCCGCCCGCGCAAAGCCGATGGTCATCCCTAAGGCGAGCAAGCCGCCCGCCAAAAACAAGGCACTAAATACGCCCAACGCCAGCAGTCGATTGGTGTCCCACAACAACACTGTCATAAACACTGCCGAGAACACCAGACCTGCCGCCAGCAACAACAGCGCCGCTGCGCCATAAGTGACCAGGGACAATAAGCGAACCCGCTCCTCGGCTAACTCGGTGCCGAGCAAATCCAGCCGGTTGCCCAGCAAGGCCAGTGCCGTGACGCCCAGGCCACGCACGGAAGAAAACAAACCGGCCGGCGTACCGCGCGATGCGTCGTTCATGAGCAGCAACTAGATACGGCGAATTTGCTTAGCGCAAGAATCTTAGCGACGCCCAATCAACAAACCGGCGACAAAGCCGATGCCCGCTGCAAAACCAACCGCACGCCAGGGATTGTCATGTACAAAATCATCGGTCGCCCGACCCACTGCCTTGGCCTTATCCACCACCATCGTCTCGGCATCGGCTAGTTTGATTTTCGCGGCAGTCAAGTGATCCTGTGCCTTCAGGCGCAGATCCGCAATCTTGTCGCCCGCCTGCCCCGCCGTAGCGCGCAGCAATTCTTCGGTGTCCATGATCACCAATTTCAAATCGGTAATTAGTTTGTCCTTCGTGACTTCATTCATTTCACTCATAGCTTTCTCCTAAGGGGGTAAAGAAGTAGATGCAATATTTCGACAAGAGTGCGACAAAAGCGCAAGCGTACCGGCTTTGCAAGGGCGGCGCAATGGCGGACGGGATTTAGCGGCGTATGGCCGGTGAACGGGCCAGTCCCTCGCCAGCACCAACTGGCAATCATAATGCCTCACTGCCTGTCCCTGTTAACCCAACAAGCCACCGACCAGCGCGGGCAAGGCCGCCGCCGGAACGCCGACCAGCAGTTGTTTGAGCATGGTCATGGTGTCGAAATAGATGCGCTCACAGACCAGTGTGTCGCCCTCGAAAATAAAAAATGCGACCACGCGGACGCGAAAGGCGTTGCCGGTCGGCGGAATGCCCTTGAGTGGACCTTTGTGCGTGCCGAGCAGCCAGAATTCGACGATTACCGAATCGTCGCTATGCCGTAACTTAATGATTTCGTGACGTTGGTCGGGGAATGCCGCGCGCGTCTCTGCATAGTATCTGCGCACGTCGGTTATACCGTCGAACAGATCGCCGGTGGCGATAACTTCGTAGTGCGGATGAGTAAAAGTTGCCAACACGGCATCAAAATCTTGCGTGGTCTCATCGGCGAAATGGTCGAGCACAATTTTCTCGCGGCGTGCTTGCTGGCTGTCAATGGAACTCATTTTCCTAACTCCCTTGCTGTTGATCGGAAGCGATTCAGTGACGCGCAGTATCACGCAATCCGAATCTCGCTCATGTGATTGTAAAAATGCATCGCATGGGCTAGCGCGTAGTCGGCTTTGCTCAGCGCACCATAAGCGAAATGCGGCTTGAGCGCGCCATCAAGGGCATTGAAGGCGGCAATCGATGCGAGCAACTTATCTATCGCCGCATCCAGATTTCCCGTGTCCGAAATCTCATACGCACCGGGTATGGCTTCGGCCAGGCCATGATGCATCGCGCGCTTGGCAGCGAATACGGCAAAGGCCGGCTTGCCCAGCAAGCTTTGAAACAGCGCACTCTTGCTTTCCGGAAAACCGGCCATCGAATAATCGATACTCTGCGCATTGTGGTTGAACACATGCGCCGGGCTCCATTTGCCCGCCGAAACCAGCGCCTTGCCGCGAAAACCATTGAGCTGCTCGGCCACCGCATCCATGGTCAACAGTCGATCAGTCGCCGGCAGGTTTAACCAAACACTACCCGCAACGGCAACAGCACCCGTCGCTACACCGGTCGAAATCAGAAAACGGCGGGCAGATTCCCTGGTGGCTGCAATCCTTTTGGCAATTGCACG
>JANYAW010000088.1 GCA_025361105.1 Rhodocyclaceae bacterium
TCATCTGGGGCAAGGCCAAATAGGGGAGCGTTTTGCGTGGCTCGCGTAGCTCCCGGGTAGGCTGCTAGAGGTCGTTGGTAACAACGATCCCAGAGGAATGACTGCTCACGACAGAACCCGGCTTATCGGCGAACTTCCCACCGACTTTCTAGTCGAGTTTGTCTCCCAATCGCGTCGCCGCATGTTCGTCAGCCAGCAATACGTCGGCAGCGGAGCGGCCACGTTGCTTGTTGTACCACCAACCAACAAATAACACCGCAAGCGTGATTGCCGGGGGCAGCAAATGTTCGACGATGGTGGGAATGTGTTCCTTCAACGCTTCGTCGTGGTTAATCATTTCGCCAGCCGTCCACGCGATTAACGCTGCACCTGCATAGACAATCACTGGATAGCGTTCCATGATTTTGATAATGAGCTGGCTGCCATAAATAATGAGTGGCACGCTCATCACCAAGCCTATTGTTAGCAGTACATAGTTTCCATTGGCAATCGCCGCAATCGCCAGCGTGTTGTCCAGGCTCATCACAATGTCGGCAATGATGATGGTTTTCACTGCCGCGAAAAGAGAACCGTGGGCATGCACACCTTCTTCGCCATCATCTTCCATTAGTAAGGTAACCGCGATCCAAATCAACATCACGCCACCGATGAATTGCAGATAGGGAATCGAGAGCAACCACACCGCAACGACGGTCAGCAAGACACGCAAAACTATCGCTCCCGCGCTACCGATAAGCACAGCTTTTTTCTGCTGCGCAGGCGGCAAATTGCGACTGGCTAGCGCAATGACGACGGCGTTATCGCCACTCAGAATAATATTCACCAGCATGATTTTGATTAGCAGAATTGCTGATTCCATAGAGCGGTGCTTTCGTAAGTTCCTTGTCAGGTTGAGCGATTGATAATGGTTGCGCTACACAGTGCGCGCCGCCGTGTGCAATTTGGCTCGGTGGACTGTCAATGCTTGGCGATGCAGACGAATTATGGTTGCGGAAGGCGCGGCATGCGATCATCGGTCGACTGAAAATGATTCTGGTAAAGTTAGCGCGTAATTCAGTTTAGAACTATGCAGTCGGGCCACAATCGATGTTGGCAATGAATTCACAATAAATCTGGAGGATGAGACAATGAAACTAAAATCAATTTGCGCGGTTGCTGTGGCGTTAGCTATGCAATTTGCGTTCGCCGCTGACTCAATCAAGATTGGAGTCACTGGTCCATTCACTGGGGGATCAAGCCCGATGGGTGTGAGCATGCGTGACGGTATCCGCTTAGCTGCACAGGAAATTAACGCCAAGGGCGGCGTAATGGGGCGCAAGATCGAACTAATCGAACGCGACGATGAGGCAAAAAACGAGCGTGGCGTTCAGGTCGTGCAGGAGCTGATTAACAAGGAGCAGATTGTGGCGGCCTTGGGCGTCGTCAATACTGGTGTTGGTCTGGCGTGTCAGCGTTTCTATCAGGAAGCCAAGATTCCCATGATTACTTCTGTGGCCACCGGTTCAATCGTTACCAAGCAGTTCTTGCCCCCCGAGTTTCCCGACAACTACATTTTCCGTGTTTCGGCCTATGACGCTATTCAATCAGCGATGATTGTCGAAGAAGCTGTTGGCCGGCGCGGTTTGAAGAAGGTCGCGATTCTTGCCGACTCCACCAACTATGGCCAACTTGGCCGCGAAGACTTGGAGAAAGCGCTAGCTAAAAAGAACGTGACAGCGGTAGCAGTGGAGAAATTTAATATCAAGGATGTTGACATGACTCCGCAACTGCTCAAGGCCAAGGCTGCGGGTGCCGAAGCGATTCTGACTTATGGTATCGGCCCTGAACTCGCGCAGATCGCTAATGGTATGGTTAAGCTTGGCTGGAAGGTTCCGATGATGGGTAGCTGGACACTTTCGATGTCGAACTTCATCGACAATGCCGGACCGAATGGCGAAGGCGCACGGATGCCACAGACATTTATTCAAGAAGGCACCACACCGAAGCGCAAGGCCTTCATTGAGGCCTACCAGAAGGCATATGGCGTAGATCGAATCCCATCACCGGTATCGGCAGCGCAAGGCTACGACTCTCTCTATATTCTTGCCGCAGCGATTGGCCAGGCCGGTAGTACGGATGGTGTAAAAATCCGTGAGGCGCTTGAAAGTTTGAAAAGTCCGGTCGACGGTGTTGTCATGACTTACCATCAACCATACAGTAAGACCGATCATGAGACGGTCGACATGGGCACCCCGGTCATGGGCGAGGTCAAAGGTGGGCATGTGGTGTTCGCCTATGAAGAGGATAAGAAAAAAGCATCCAAGGCAAGCAAATAATTTCGCTGCGTAGTATCCCGACCGGGTAGTGCCTTGGCAGGCACCCCGGTCTTTTACGTAGGGGGTTTTGATGGAAGTTTTTTTGCAGATTATTTTTAGTGGTATTGCTGTCGGCATGATCTATGCGGTCATTGCCTTTGGCTATCAACTCACTTTTGCTACATCCGGTACGCTTAATTTTTCACAAGGCGACGCGCTCGCATTTGGTGCGCTGGCTGGGCTTTCGATTGTTGAACATCTGCACAACTATTGGTTGATGATTCCCGTCGTGATGGTTGTCGGAGCGCTCTATGGCGTGATGATTGAGCGGCTAGGCGTGCGGCCTGCGCTGAAAATAAAGTCTGAAGGCTGGATTATGGCAACCATCGCGTTGGGCATCATCGTGCACAACGTAGCCGAGAATATTTGGGGAAAGGACGACCTGAAATTTCCCTCACCGGTTTCCGAAATTCCGATAAATATCCTTGGTGCGAATGTGTTGCCGATGGAAATTATTGTGGTGTTCGGTGCCTTGGGCTTGATGCTGGCGGTGGAGCTGTTTAATCGTAAATCAATTTACGGCAAGGCAGTGGTTGCAACCTCCGCCGACCGTGATGCGGCCGGATTGATGGGCATCAATACTAGTCTGGTCATCGTGTTCTCCTACGCGTTGTCATCTCTGACAGCAGCCTTCGCAGGAGTGCTTATTGCGCCGCTGACATTGACGGGCGCAAGCATGGGCGCGGCGCTTGGATTGAAAGCCTTTGCCGTAGCGATTATCGGTGGGCTCACCTCAGGGCTGGGTGTGATCGTTGGCGGCTTGATTCTCGGTATCACTGAAACCGCGACCGGGTTTTATATTTCAACCGGCTACAAAGACGTGCCAGGACTCATCTTGTTGCTGCTCGTTTTAGCCATCAAACCGGCGGGTTTGTTCGGTAAAACCGCAATCAAAAAGGTCTGACATGAAGCTGGCAAAAACGGTTTTTTTGGGTGCGCTGTTGGCGGCTTTGCTGGCATTCCCAATACTTGTGCCCAATCCCTACTACATTCATCTTGGCGTCATTATCGGCATCTATACGATTTTGCTGTTCGGGCTGGACATCGTTGTAGGCTACACCGGTGAGGTATCTCTGGGACACGCTGGTTTGTTTGGAATTGGTGCTTATGCTTGCGGAATTTTGTTCACCAAAGTCGGCTTACCGTTTTATCTCGCGTTACCAGCGGCTGTTGTAATCACTGGTTTTTTTGGTGCTTTGTTAGCGTTGCCTGCCCTGCGTGTGACTGGCCCGTATTTGGCGATGGTCACATTGGCCTTTGGCACCATCGCAGGAATTCTTATCAACGAAATGGACTTTCTCACCAACGGTCCGCAGGGCTTGAAAATTCTCAAGCCAATCATGTTCGACCATCGTCTGAGTGCGATGGAGTTCTACTATCTAGTCATCGCGTTCGCGATTTTGGCGATGCTGGTCATTAACCGTTTGTTGAAATCTGTCATTGGGCGCGCGTTTGAAGCTTTACGAGGTAGTCCGGTAGCGTGCGATTGCATGGGGGTTTCGGTCTATCTCTATAAAGTGTTGGCGTTCGTGATTAGTGCCAGTTTTGCAGGGCTTGCTGGTGGTCTGTTTGCATTTTCGGAAGAGTACATTTCACCCAACACTTTCAATTTTGAATTGACTATTCTTTTCCTGCTCGCGACAACGCTCGGTGGTCGCAAGACGCGTAGCGGTGCTGTGATTGGTGCGACGATTGTCGTGCTATTGCCGAATTTGCTATCGGATATTGAGCTATTCCGAAAGCTCACCGTTGCTATCACTGTGTTCGTCGGAATTTATGCCGCTTGGGTTCTGACACGCACGCAACGCACCGTGCGCGAAATGGCTGTGCCGTTAATTGGACTTGCCGGCTTTGTCGTGTTTGCTTTCCAGTTGAACGACATTGTGGAGCATCGCCTGACAATTTTCGGGCTAATGATTTTGGCCGTGGTGTACTACTTGCCCGATGGCATCATGGGCTATCTACGTGATTTGGTGCGAACTCTCAAGCCCGAATGGTTGCTCCCACGACAAGCCATTGGTACTTCGATTGTTAGTAACGATGACTGGAGCCAAGTCAGTCGATCAAGTGATACCAGTGGCGAGCCATTGCTTGAGGCGAGTGGTGTGGTGATGCAGTTTGGCGGACTTAAAGCGCTCAACACTGTCGATTTTTGCGTTGAACGCAATTCTGTGCATGGCCTGATCGGACCTAATGGATCCGGCAAGAGCACCTTGATGAATGTGTTGACTGGAATTTATGCACCGACCGACGGGGAAATCAGATTTTCCGGTGCCAGCATTAAAGGATTAACACCCTCGACGATTGCCAAGCGAGGTATTGCGCGGACGTTCCAAAATGTGCAGTTGTTTGGCGAGATGACGGCACTAGAAAATGTCTTAGTCGGTTTGCACCATACATTCAACGCGACCATCGTAGATGTCATATTCAATACGCAACGTTACCGAGACCAAGAACATAACGCGCGAGTCAAAGCTGCGAGCTTGCTTGATTTTGTCGGCTTAGGCGAAATGCATAATGAAGAAGCGCGCAATTTGCCTTATGGAAAAATGAGGCTGCTTGAAATTGCCCGTGCGCTTGGACTCAATCCATCGCTTTTGCTACTAGACGAACCTGCGGCAGGTTTACCTCCTGCTGACTTGCCTGGTCTGATGGACATGATTTGCAAGATTCGCGATCATGGCGTGACAGTAATTTTGATCGAGCATCACATGGACGTAGTGATGGGTATCTCAGACAAAGTGTCGGTCTTGGATTTTGGACAAAAAATCGCCGAAGGACTTCCGTCGGATGTCCAAAATGATCCTAAGGTGATCGAAGCCTATTTGGGCGGCGAGTCTCATGCTGAAACAGATAGTGGCGCTAGCGCCTAGGAGACGCAGATGCTAAAGATCGATAATCTGCATGCGGGGTATGGCGGAACGGCGGTTCTGCACGGCATTTCGCTGCACGTCGCCAAAGGCCAGGTAGTGAGTTTGATCGGCTCAAATGGTGCGGGCAAAAGCACCACCATGCGGGCAGTTTCCGGCATGATCAGACCGACAGCCGGTGCCATTTTGCTCAACGATGCAGATGTCACAGGCATGGAATCCTACGAGATTGCGCGTCGCGGTCTCGCGCATTCACCCGAAGGGCGACGAGTGTTCCCAACTTTGTCGGTCACCGATAACTTGCTGCTTGGTGCTTTTCCGCGCTTTACTGGAAGCCGACCCAAGGGCGACATCAACGCCGATCTCGAAAGAGCGATTGATCTTTTCCCGCGCTTGAAAGAACGACGGACTCAGCTCGCAGGTACGCTCTCGGGCGGTGAGCAGCAGATGCTGGCGATGGCGCGTGCGGTGATGCAGAACCCGGATGTGATGCTGTTTGACGAGCCATCGATGGGGCTGGCACCCATCTTGGTGGAAGAAGTGTTCCGCATCATCGAACGCTTGAAACAGGAAGGTGTCACCATGCTGCTGGTTGAGCAATTCGCCGCCGCCGCATTGAATGTTTCTGATTACGGTTATGTTTTGGAGAGCGGTCGCATAAACATTCATGGCCCAGCGGAACAGCTACGCAACGATCCGGCAGTGCGCGCAGCCTACCTCGGCGGTAGCCATTAGTTGTGTCCGATGACTTCCTTGAAATTAGTCTTCAATTGGCGAAAACTTTGCATCGGCAATGAAAAAAATTCTGGTCTCGCGACATCTGTTTCCCGAAGTCATTGAGCGATTGCACGCGCTGTTTGAAGTCGACTATCACGATGCCAACGACGCGCTAGCACCGCCGGATTTGGCCGCGCGCTTGGCTGACAAAGACGGAATGATGTTGATGTTGACCGACAAGCTCGACGCGCAAATTATCGCGGTAGCGCCGAAGCTTGAAGTTGCCAGCAATGTCGCTGTGGGCTACAACAACATTGATGTCCCTGCATGCACCGCTGCAAGCATCATGGTCACCAACACGCCCGGCGTGCTCAACGAAACCACCGCCGATATGGTCTGGGCGCTGCTGATGGCCTCGGCTCGCCGTGTGGTCGCAGCAGATAAATGGGTGCGCGATGGGCAATGGCAAAGCTGGCAATTTATGGATCGTTGGTTGGGGCAGGATGTGCATGGCGCGACTCTGGGCATCCTCGGCATGGGTCGCATCGGTCAAGCCATAGCCAAGCGCGCGCAGGGCTTTGACATGCGCGTGATTTATCACAATCGCACGCCGCAATCAGATGTAAAAGACGCGACATGGGTACAGAAAAATATCCTATTTGCCGAGGCAGATTTTCTCGTCGTGATGGTGCCGTATTCACCCGCCACGCATCATCTGATTGGCGCTGCTGAACTCGCACAGATGAAGCCAACAGCGCATTTGATTAATGTCGCACGCGGTGGCGTGGTGGACGATGCCGCGCTAATTGCGGCGCTCAAAAATCGACAAATCGGTGGCGCGGGGCTGGATGTTTTTGAAGGCGAGCCGGCACTCAATCCGGCGTTCTTCGACCTCGATAACGTCACCCTCACGCCGCATATCGGCTCCTCGACGCGCGCCACGCGCATGGCGATGGCGATGTGTGCGGCGGATAATTTGATTGCAGCTTTGTCAGGACAAACACCGCCGAATTTGCTCAATCCAGAAGTCATGAGCAGCGCATGAGTCAAGTCGAAATCGGCATAGCGTCGGTTGCGAAGGCGGACTTGCCAGTTGGTGCTGGCGACACGCCGTTAAATACAAAAGGCATCTTGTTATTCGGCCACGGCGCAAAAAATCCCGAATGGGCGGCGCCTTTTGTCGCCATTCGCGCAGCGATTTTGGCGCGCGATTCCAGCGCATTGGTCGAATCCGGATTTCTGGAGTTGATGCGGCCGACCTTCGATGAAGCGGTCGACGCGTTGGTCGCACGCGGCGCCACAAGGATAGTCGTGGTGCCGGTTTTCATGGCCGCCGGCGTGCACATCAACAAAGATTTGCCGCAGCTCGCGGCGCAGGCAATGGACAGGTATTCCTCTGTGGAAATTTCTCTAGCCGCACCTGTTGGTGCTGCACCTGCCGTGCTGGCGGCAATGGCAGATTATGCGCTGAGCGCCTAGCGTGCAGCGAACAATCGCGCCAACTCAAACCCCGGCGATGGCGCCCGCATAAACGCTTCGCCAACGAGAAAGGTATTGACACCGGCAGCGCGCAAAGTTGCCACGTCATCGGGACCAAGAATGCCGGATTCGGTCACCACAATTCTGTCGCACTGCATCCGCGCAAGCTGATCCAGCGTGGTGTTCAGGCTGACGTCAAAAGTTCGCAAATTGCGATTGTTGATCCCTATCAGTGGCGTCCTCAGTTGCAAGGCAATATCAAGCTCAAAAGCATCGTGAGATTCGACCAGCACCGCCATGCCAAGGCTTTGCGCGACGGCTTCCATCTCCAGCATTTGATCAAGTGAAAGCGCTGCGACAATCAACAAAATCGCGTCTGCACCCATCGCTCTAGCTTCATAAACTTGATAGGTATCGATCAGAAAATCCTTGCGCAATACCGGTAAGTCACAAGCGGCTCGTGCCTCGCGCAAGTAAGCCGGACAGCCCTGAAAAAATTCTGCATCGGTCAGCACCGACAAACAGCTTGCACCGTGCGCGGCATAGTCAGCGGCAATCTCGGCAGGGCGAAAGTCGGCGCGCATCACGCCTTTTGACGGGCTGGCTTTTTTTATTTCGGCGATCACCGCCGTGTCGCCAGCACCAACTCGCCGCTGAATTGCGCCCAAAAAATCTCGCGGTGGCGGCATTGCCAGTGCCTGCTGTTTGATGATATCGAGCGGCACTGTCAATCGCGCCGCAGCGACTTCAGTTCGCTTGACGGCGAGAATTTTTTTCAGGATGTCAGACATTTTCTCGCGCGTCTCGGCAAATCAAACTGAAAGCTTTTGTGTGAAGCCAACAAACTCATCGAGCTTTTGTCGTGCCGCGCCAGAAGCAATGGTCTCGCGCGCCAGCGCAATCCCTGCTGCAATCGAGCTGACTGTGTTGGCTACATACAAAGCAGTGCCCGCATTAAGAATCAAGATTTCACGTGGCGTACCAAACGTATTGCCGAGTGCGCTGAGCATCATCGCCTTCGACTCTTCAGCATTCGCTACCCGCAAACTGCGGTTGGATGCCATCGCCATGCCAAAGTCCTCCGGATGAATTTCATACTCGGTGACGTGCCCGTCCTTGAGTTCGCCAACCAGCGTGGTCGCACCCAGCGAGATTTCATCCATACCGTCTTTGCCCCACACCACCAGCGCATGATGGGCACCCAGCTGTTGCATCACGCGGACCTGGATGCCGACCAAGTCGGGATGAAACACACCCATCAAGGTATTGGCTGCATTGGCCGGATTGGTTAGCGGGCCGAGAATGTTGAACAACGTACGCACCGCCATCTCGCGGCGCACCGGTGCAACATTTTTCATCGCCGGATGATGATTCGGCGCGTACATGAAGCCGCAACCGATAGCCTCTATGCACTCGGCAACCTGGCTTGGCGTGAGCATGATGTTGGCACCCAAAGCCTCCAGCACATCGGCCGCACCGGACTTGGACGACACGCCGCGACCGCCGTGTTTGGCCACTGTGGCGCCAGCGGCTGCGGCGACAAACATTGAGGCGGTGGAGATATTGAAAGTCTGCGCGCCGTCACCACCGGTGCCGACGATGTCGACAAAATTCGCCGCACGTGCGCTGTCGGTCAGCACAACTTTGGTGGACAACTCTCGCATCACCATCGCCGCCGCGGAAATTTCGCCGACGGTTTCCTTCTTGACCCGCAAGCCGGTCAAAATGGCCGACACCATCAGCGGCGAAATTTCTCCCGCCATAATTTGACGCATCAAATCCAACATTTCATCGTGAAAAATTTCGCGATGTTCTATGGTTCGTTGCAGCGCTTCTTGTGGGGTCATGGTGCGGTTTCCAAGTTTTCATTCTGCAAAAAATTCTTCAGCAAGGCGTGGCCGCATTCGGTCAGGATGGACTCGGGATGAAACTGCACGCCTTCAACATTCAGCGTCCGATGGCGCACGCCCATAATCTCGCCGTCCTCGGTCCACGCCGTCACTTCAAGGCACTCCGGCAAGTTGTCGCGACGTATCGCCAGCGAGTGATAACGTGTGACCGTCAGCGGGCTGGGCAAACCGGCGAACACGCCAATGCCCGCGTGCAGCACCGGTGAAGTTTTGCCGTGCATGAGTTGTTTGGCGTGAATGATTTCGCCACCAAACGCCGCACCTATGCTTTGGTGTCCGAGGCACACACCAAGCAAGGGAACCTTGCCGGCGAATTCGGTAATCGCGGCGACAGAAATCCCCGCCTCGGCAGGCGAGCAAGGCCCGGGTGAAATCACTATCCGCGCCGGTTTCATGGCTGCGATTTCTTTGATGGAAATCGCATCGTTGCGGTACACCCGCACCTCCTCACCCAGCTCGGCAAAATATTGCACCAGGTTGTAAGTGAAGCTGTCGTAATTGTCGATCATCAGTAGCATGGCTCATCCCTCTCTTTCATCGCCAAAGCGCGTATCCAATCCCGATTCCGCCAGCTCGGCAGCGCGCAGCACAGCGCGGGCTTTGGATAGCGTTTCCTGCCATTCGGCATCCGGGTCGGAATCGGCGACTATGCCTGCTCCGGCTTGCACGTGAATCTGCCCGTTCTTAATGACGGCGGTACGAATCGCAATCGCCAAATCCATGTCGCCATTGAAGCCCAGATAACCCACAGCGCCAGAATAAATTCCGCGTTTGCTGGGCTCGAGTTCGTCGATGATTTCCATCGCCCGCACTTTCGGCGCGCCGGAAACCGTGCCCGCCGGGAAAGTGGCCTTGAGTACCGAGAGTGGGCCTTCGTCGTCACGCAATGTCGCCTCGATGTTGGAGACGATATGCATGACGTGCGAGTAGCGTTCGATGATAAATTTGTCGGTAATTTTGATGCTGCCGGTTTTGGCCACGCGACCAATGTCGTTGCGACCCAAATCGAGCAGCATCAAATGCTCGGCGCATTC
>JANYAW010000106.1 GCA_025361105.1 Rhodocyclaceae bacterium
TGAATGGGTCGAGGGCGAGTACAACAGCAAGTTTCATAGCGGTATCCAAATGATCCCGGTTGATCGTTTTAATCTTGATCGACATCGCGTAAAATTTTTGAGCGACGATGCTTTTTCCAGGGAAGTATTCTTTGTGGAGGAAGATCGTAAAGTCAGTAAGACCAATGTCTGTTGACGCGCACCGAATATTGACCACTTAACCGAGGAAATGTGCACCGAATATTGACCAGGGCAAATAACCTATCCTGCTGATATTTTCAGCAAGGAAAACAAAGGTGATTACCATGGGCATGTATGCCAAAGTCAGAAGGTTGTATTTGCGGGAACAACTGTCAATCAACGAAATCAAGCGGCAAACCAGTCTGTCGCGCAACACGATCAAGAAATGGATCAAGGAAGGCGAAGGCGTAGAACCGAAATACGAGCGCGCCAAAGGGACTAGCAAGATCACGCCGTATGAGTCCCGGCTGCAATTAGCCATACAAACCGATTCCCATCGCCCCAAGCGGGATCGGCGCACGGCGCTGATGCTGTTCAAGGAAATCCAGAAGGAAGGCTTTACCGGCAGCTACTCGGGCGTCACGCGCTATATCCACCACTGGCACGACCAAGCCGCCAAAGTCAGCGGCAAATCTGCCTTTGTCCCGCTCAAATTCCAACTCGGCGAAGCCTTCCAGTTTGACTGGAGCGAAGAGCTGCTGGTGATCGGCGGCATCCACCGCAAACTGCTGGTCGCCCACACCAAGCTATGCGCATCCCGTGCCTTCTGGTTGGTGGCGTATCCGACGCAAAGCCACGAAATGCTGTTCGATGCCCATACCCGTGCCTTCACCGCGCTAGGCGGCATTGCCCGACGCGGCATTTATGACAATATGAAGACCGCAGTAGACAAGGTCAAGAAGGGCAAAGGACGCGTCGTCAATGCCCGCTTCTTCGCCATGAGCGCGCACTACTTGTTTGATCCGGATTTTTGCAATGTCGCCTCTGGCTGGGAGAAAGGCATCGTCGAGAAGAATGTGCAAGACAGTCGCCGCCGCATCTGGCATGACGCCCGGCAGGAACAATTCGGCGGCTTTGCCGAGCTCAATGCCTGGCTAGCCGTGCGCTGTCGCGCCCTGTGGAGTCAATGCCGCCATCCGGAGTATCCCGATCTGACGGTTGCCGATGTGCTCGAACATGAGCAGGCGCACTTGATGCCCATGCCTGCTCCCTTCGATGGCTATGTCGAATTGGTGGCGCGCGTATCGAGTACTTGCTTGATCACCGTGCAGCGCAATCGCTATTCGGTACCTTGCCATCTGGCCAATCACCTGGTCAGCGTACACCTCTATCCGGAACAGATTGCCGTCTATGCCGAGAATGAACGCGTGGCGCGCCATCAGCGCCTGTTGGGCCGCGAACAGACTTGCTACGACTGGCAGCATTACATCCTACTGGCAGAACGCAAGCCCGGCGTCTTGCGCAACGGCGCGCCGTTCGCCGACATGCCCGCGCCGCTGGTCAAGCTGCAAACTGCCTTGCTGCGTCGTGAAGGCGGCGACCGCGTCATGGCCAAGGTTCTCGCTGCCGTGCCCCATCATGGGATCGAAGCCGTGCTGGTGGCAGTCGAGTTGGTACTGGAATCGGGCGCCGCCAGCGCCGAGCATGTCACCAATGTCTTGGCCAGATTGCATCAGAATGATCCACCACAAAGCGTGGAAACCAGCTTGCGACTCCAGGAGGAACCGGTGGCCGACGCCAGCCGCTATGACAGCTTGCATCAAGAGGCCCATCATGTTTGACATCGTCGCAGAGCTCAAATCGCTCAAGTTGTACGGCATGGCAATGGCCTATGAAGAACTGGCAACGCAAGGGTCGTTGACCATCGACACCTCGGCGTGGCTCATCAAGCATTTGCTGCAAGCCGAATCGACTGACCGCGCTATGCGCTCCATCCGCTATCAGTTGAATACGGCCAAGTTCCCGATTCACCGCAATCTGGCTGACTTTGATTTCGCTCAGTCCAAAGTAGATCAATCGCTCGTCGAGCAGTTAGCCACGCTCGCCTTTACCGACGTCGCGCACAACGTCGTGTTGATCGGCGGCACGGGTACCGGCAAGAGCCATCTGGCCACGGCACTCGGCGTTGCCGGCATCACCTTGCATAGCAAACGGGTGCGTTTCTTCTCCACCATTGAGCTGGTCAATACCCTGGAACTGGAAAAGGCGGCAGGCAAGCAGGGGCGGCTGGCCTTGAGTTTGATGCAGATGGATTTGGTGATCCTTGATGAGCTGGGCTATTTGCCATTCTCACAGCCCGGCGGGGCATTGCTGTTTCATTTACTGTCAAAGCTCTACGAGCGCACCAGTGTGGTCATCACGACCAATCTGACCTTCTCGGAATGGAGCAGTGTGTTTGGGGACGCCAAGTTAACGACGGCCTTACTGGATCGCCTCACCCATCATTGCCATATCATCGAAACCGGCAATGATTCGTTTCGCTTCAAGCACAGCAGCGCAACGGCCAGGACGCGCATCAAGTCACGCGAACAAAGTAGGCTTCAAAGCAAAGCAGGCAACGTCGTGCAGCTGGAAACAGACGCTGAGGAGGCGGAACCTTTCTAGCGGATGAAAATTTCACTGCGGGGGGGGGCGGCTTCGCTGCGCTCCGCCCAAAAACCAATTGAAAAATACTGAAATTCAAAATCAAAACCCTACCCAAGGAGATTGTTATGTCCGACTAACGCATCGACTTATCCACAGGCGCGGTGTATTCTGCGCCTATCCATCCCCTGGTCAATATTCAATGCACGCGGGTGGTCAAATTTCAGTGCGCGCCAACAGTACATATACAGAGAATGACAAAATTGCAGCAACACTCCTGAACCGGAAAGAAGCCAGGCCCAGGAGATTGAAAACCCTGACCGCGTTTATAAAGGGTCAACTGAACGATGAAGCCCCTCAAGCGAGCATTGATGACGTGGTCACAATGCTGAACAAGTCAGGTGTTCAGATTCTCGCCGATGGGAAAGTTGTCTACCCGACGGATCGACCTTCAGTTTGATGCTTCGGGGCTATAGCCCAAAAAGATCTTGATTCGCAAATTGCGATTTTTGTATACGACATTCT
>JANYAW010000119.1 GCA_025361105.1 Rhodocyclaceae bacterium
GACGAGTATCGGATGCTCGGCCTTGATTCACACGCGATATGGGCATGGACTAACCATTCGGAACCGATATGCAGAAGAAATCGCGGCCAGTTGTTGGATAGTTTTCCAATACTTGTGCCGATTTTTTCTCATCATCGACTAAATCATCAGACGTGGGTAAAAGAGGTTGAAGTGGCAGTTGATCAAGGTGATCCGCTGTTTGAAACTCTCGCTCGGATTACGCGCGTTCGCGGGCCAACAGTGAAATATTTAGCGAACCAGCGTCCGAGCGAAGTCGGATTCGACTGGATCAGGTCGGTGATGGCACTTTTCAGCGCGATCAATATCATGCCGGAAAGTGAGTGGCCAAGTTCAGCAAAAGAATGGGCGCAAATGCGGACGTTTTGGATTTTGGCTGGACTAGGCGGCTTGCCTGGTGATGTCATTTTTAGTGCTACGTGCGGGATACGATGGTACGTCAAGAAATACGTGTTTACACAGTTGTGCCGCAATGGCTATTCCAAGCGCGCAGAGGAGCGCTTGAATCGAATGACTGATGGAAAGCTCAGCGGAATTTCCCATGTTGGCGATTACTGTGAGTATGTGAGCAACTGGTGCAGTCACATATGCTGGCGCACGGAGGAAAAAATCGGAGTGCCGCCTATCTATGAGCGATTTTTGATGCGCTATTCACTCGCAGAGCTCATTCGACAGTCACTGAAATGGCATGACGAAATTGTCCGCATCGGTCAGCAATACGAGAGATCGCATGAACCGCGTGAAGAAAGTGAGTTGACATCATGGCCTTCATTGCTCACTGAACCGATTAAGTCTGGCGATTTGAACGCGGTTGCATTGACATGCACTGACGATCTCGCCGGGGAAGGCGCTCGGTTACGACATTGTGTTGTCAGCTACGCTGATAAATGTATGACTGGTGAAAGCCATATTGTGTCGATTCGGAATGCAGCTGGCGCCAGTCTATCGACTGCGGAAATCGTGCTGGAAAGCGATGAGCAAGGTGGCTGGCAAGCTTGCGTTCGCCAACATTACGGAATGAAAAACGCTACTCCACCAGTTCCCTGCGAGCGCTCGCTTGTACTGGTCTTGCTCGCCGTCAACTCCCCCGAGTCGCAAGCTTGGTTACGAGAGCTTCATTTGATCCATGAGCGCCGCAGAACCAAGATACTGGACTATTTGGCCAAGGCTCAACAGAATCTGCATTCGCTCGGCGAACTTGTTTTGAAACTGGTCCTGCCAGATTATGACGATGCAGTTTCTTGGCTTTATCGTGAAAGCTTCCTTGCTGAACATGCGTCATCCGCCAGGCGCGACGAACTATGGGAGCTGGCAGGAATGCTGGAGCATCAAGAAAATCTTGCTCGCCATCGCACCTGATCTTGGTTTCGACGACCTGGATGGGGTGCAGGACGGCGAAATGGCAATGATTGCATTTCAAGAGATGATATCGCCGGATAAGACAGCGGCCAAAAAGGCGTAGATCGAACATCAATTGCTCGCCTACTGTGGGCTTGATACTTACGCGATAGTTCGGATGTGGCAGATATTTTCGGGCGTGATGATTTACGGATATGATTTTCGACTATGCCAATTTGGTGTTTGGGGGTGATTTAACTACCACCGTGAATCGATTCTTGAAATTACAATTACCAATTATCGAAAGAAAATCATGATGATTTGGAATCGCTGCACCGCCGACATTATCTTTTATGACGAGAGACGCGCTGCCACCAACGAAGAAGGTTATATCGTCCGTCTATCGGATCAAACAATTGAAGTCGCCTACGATGATGATGAAGGTGCTGTCTGCTATCGAGGCAAGAATAACGGCAATGGTCACTACGAATTAAGAGCACCTGAACGACACGGCGAAGCTTCTCTGCATGCCATTCAAGATGGTCACATCATGGAAGGATATTGGAAAGAGGGTGAAAGTCGCGGGATGTGGCGGATTCGACTAATTTGAAACACGCTTTGTCGGCCAATGGGCTTAGTTGGTCAATCATGGTTAACCGCGTTTACGCACCCGAAGTAGCAAACAAACCCCAGGATACAGGTACCGTTTCGGTGCATCTTCAATATCTCGAGAGCTAGCTGGGAACACCGAAGCCATGGCATCAAATTGAACAAACTTTTCTAAGGATTCAACGACTTTATTGATGCTGCCTTCCAAATTGTCAACCCGCTTCCCTTCAAATTGATTGACCTTAAATCTTGGGACTACAAAACACGCGGCAAGGCGTACGTCTGCCTCATCTGCCGTCACGTCCCCAATATCCCTCCACGCACCTGCAAACGTCCCTCCTATTTTTTCACAGATAGCTTTCTCGTTACCAAAATCTATGAGCGGCGATACCATCTTAGCCTCAAAGGCGAACGTGCGGCCTTCGTTGGCAATAAAAAGGTCGCAACGTCCGCTTTTTTTTGATCCATGTTCGCCTTTCTTTATGGTTGGAAATTCCTCCAGCGCGATCCAGTTTTTGCCGGTGATCCATGCTGCCGATGCTAGGATGCCAACATTTGATCGTTCTGATGCCCAGTAGCAGGCATCAGCTTTCTTAAAGTTTTCAGTTGTAGCTATCGATGAATATCTTTCCACCAGATCACGCCATTGTTCCAACACTGGTTTGAGCACCGTCAAGTCACTTTTCGTCGAAAGTGTCCCGCGTAAGACGATTTCAGATTTCTTCATATGCACTCTTTCGTTTCGATAGTGAACAATTCCGATTAACGCACAGTGCTTTTTCTCGTCGTGAAAATTTGATGCCATGACATGCGATCCAGATTACGCGCTTTTCAAGCTAGCGATTCCATATCCAGACAAAATTCTGGAGCCGAATCCTAAACGACACTAACCGTCGCATCACCCACGCATACTCCCTGTGCCCGATTTGCATGGGCATGAATCAATCAAAGGGAGTGAATCATGATCAAAGCAGGTGGAATACTCGCCATCATTGCCGGCTTGCTCGGTTTGTTGGCAGGTGTGGTGACTCTGTTGATGGGCGGGCTGGGCGAGGCGTTTTCCAGCGACCGCGCTGGCTTGGCGATTGGTATGGGCTGGGGCGGGATTTTGTTTTCGCTCCTGGTACTGGTCTACGGTGCGATCTCGTTTGCAAAGCCACGCGCAGGGGCAACGGGGCTTGCTTTGTCTGCCTTGGCCGGAATCGTGTTGGGTGGCCTGTTGGTCGCTGTGTTGATGGTGCTTACGCTGGTCGCTGCGGTGATGATATGGCTGGGCCGGAACAAGACGGACGATCCGCATCCAACGATTGCGGTAAAGCACTGGCGCGGCATGGTGTTGGCGGCGATAGTGCCCGTATTGGCGGCGGTGCTTGTGGGTGGCAAAGTGTTCGGGGCCAAGGATGGCGCATCGTCCAGCGCGTCGGCGAGTGCCGCACCACTCGCCGTGGGGCAGACAGCGCACTCGGATCATTTTGATGTCACCGTTCGTGCGGTACATATTCTTCAATCGCTGGGTCAAGGCATAGCTCAGGAAGTTGCTCCGCCGGGAACAATCTTTGCTGTGTTCGAAGTGGTGGTTCGTTGTATTGACAAAACGAGCCGCACTTACATGCCCGGCGATTTACTGATTGAACTGGATGGTAAGGCGCTGAAATTCGACCGCAGTGAAATTATTTTCGGGCTCGACTCGCCAATCGGCAGCATCAATCCGATGACTGAAAAGACTGGCTACATCGTATTCAAGATTCCTACGGCGGCAGCTAAATTGCCATTGCGGTGGATACCGGCACGTGGCTTTGGCAAAGTGCAATTTGCGTTGAATGTGCAAACGCTTGCTGCTGCGCCATTAACGAGTGCGGCCGCGCCGCTAACTGCGCCAGATCCGCAGCTTGATGCGGCTGTCGCCACTAGCGGTGCGACCAAGCTTACCGGGCGATATGTTGAAGGCAATGGCAGCTCGGTGGAGCTGCGCCAGTCGACGAGCGGTCAATGGGAATTCGCACTTGCAGTCGTCTCTGCCAACGGAAATACGGGAGACGTTGAGGGTGCGCTGTCTGTCAATGGCAACATGTTCACCTATAGGAATGCAGAGTTTGATTGCGTGCTCACATTTCGCACGAACAGCAACAGCATCGAGGTCGCGCAGGCAGGTACGTGCGGCTTTGGCATGAACGTGATTGCCGACGGCACTTATCGCAAACAGGTGGGTCGGTAATCGGCCGACACGCCGATCAATCAATCTCTAGGAGCTAAAAAATGAAGATCAATGCGCAATTAATGTTGGATGATTCCGAGAAGAACTTTTCCATCCCACTTTCATCCACCGTTTTGGCAACACTGGTAGATTTGTTGCCAGACAACGTGGCCAATACCGAGGTGTTTGACTATCTTGCCGGTCATGCCGATAGCGCCGTGCGGATGGCGATTGCAGAGAAGGAGTTCTTGCCTGCCGGAGCCATCAAGCACTTGCTTAACGATGCCTCTATCGATGTCTTAAAGAAGCTGTTGAGTTCGCGCACTGCACGCGGGCAGCTAGGCACAATCGAAGCGCTGGCACTTTGCCGTCGCGATCCCGATCTGGCCGAGACAATCGCTTATTGCTATGAAGATTTCGCGCAATGCGACGAGTCGGTGATTGGTTTTCTGGAAACCCACGCGGATACAAAAGTGCGCCTCGGCTTAGCGTCAAATTGCTTGGTGCCAAAGTGGGTGCTGCAACGGATGGCGAAAAACGATTTGGATTCGGAAGTACGCGATTCCGCACGCTATGTGATGACTTGATTTATGGATTTCACCAGCGCCAGTTGGCGCTGGTGATACGCCGTCAATGAGCCGGAATTTAGTTTTTCTTTGCGTCAACGGAGACAAGTATGCAAATCAATGCGCAACTGGTGGTGGACGACGGTGAGCAAAACCTATCAATTCCGCTTCCTGCAGAGTGTATTGCCGCGCTGGTCGAACAGCTCCCGGACAATGCGACACATGCCAGTATTTTTGGCTGCTTATCTCGTCATAGCGCCAGTTCGGTTCGCGCGGCAATTGCCCAAAAGAGATTCTTGCCTCGGACGGCGGTTGCTCGATTGACAGAGGATCCAGCCATCGAAGTCATTTCCGGACTTTTATATCTTGGAAGCGCAAGTGCTAGTCTAAGCGCCGCTGATATCCTCGCGATCTGTCGCCGCGACAGTGGTCTAGCCAAACAAGTCGCTGGAAATTGCACCGAATTTGCCTGCGATGATGCTGTTTTCGAGTTCTTGGAGACACACTCAGACGAACATGTGAGAGCAAGACTCGTTGATGGTTGTCGAGTACCGAGAGCAGTGCTACAACGTATGCTACAGAGAGACACGGACGCGGGAGTGCGCGAGGCCGCGCGTAGAGCGTTGGACAGGGGAATCTGATATTTGCAAGGATCAGATAATTGATGTGTGCGTTTCTAGATTCTTGTGAATGTATTTTTTGACACCGAGTTCACCGGACTTACTTCCGACCCGCATCTAATATCAATAGGTCTCGTCGCCGACAATGGAAATCATTTGTATATCGAACTCACTAACGGATGGGCTGAGGCGCAGTGTTCATCGTGGGTTCGCAATCACGTATTACCGCAGCTAGGCACAGGTGAGAAACTTGGTCGACGCGATGCCGCAAACCGGATACTTATTTGGCTGTCGTCATTTGAAACCGAGACGACCTTGTTGGGTGAAACTGACTGGGACACCATCCTCATTAGTCAGCTCTTGGGTGAATCAAAAAAAGCCGCAAGTGTTGGCTGTCGGATAAATCAGCTTGCTTACCGCGATACGTCTCAAGCGAGATCATTCGAGAACGCAAAACGAGACTTCCTGGCGACAATTCAAGCTTCACCACATCATGCATTGAATGATGCTTGGGCGTTCCGTGCCGCATGGCATCTTGTTTTCGTCGGACGATGAGTCTGCTCGCAAGGAAGTAAATGAACCTCAAACTCGCCAGCCAATATTTTTTGCCATCAATGTCGAACATAGCACGATGTCACGTGGTAATTTGACGGCGTGTTGTCAGCACCAACTAACGAGTTTCAGGGCATCATGATGGCATTACCTCAATCCCTCAGGAGCAGTCGATGTTCAAAGGTAAAGTCGCAGTAATTACAGGAGCCGGTTCCGGCATTGGTCGTGCACTGGCGTTGGATCTGGGTGCGCGCGGTGCGCGGCTGGCCTTGTCGGATATCAATGCTGCGGCGCTTGACGAAACGCTGGCGCTGTTCAAATCCGCTGGTGGTGCAGAGAGTGTGGCGCGCGCTTATGTGTTGAATGTCGCCTCAGCCGATGCGGTATTGGCTCATGCCGAGGACATTAAGCGCGATTTTGGTACAGCGCATTTTTTGTTCAACAATGCTGGCGCGACTATCGTCGGCACGGTCAATCACACGTCGATTGCAGAATTTGAATGGCAGTTGGGCATCAATATGTGGGGCGTGCTGTATGGCACCAAAGCATTCTTGCCGATGATGCTGGCGCAACGCGAAGGCTGCATCGTGAATATTTCCAGCATCTTCGGGATGATAGGTTTTCCCTTGCAAGGTGCGTACAACATGTCCAAGTTCGCCGTGCGCGGGCTGACCGAATGTTTGTGGAGCGAACTGGACGGCACCGGTGTGCGTGCGGTGGCTGTGCATCCCGGTGGCATCACTACCAACATCGCCAAGGTGGCACGCAAATGCGCGGCGGCTGGTGCCGAGGAATCTATGTCTGATGGCAAGGCCGAAAAGGCTTTGCTGACACCGCCAACCGAATGCGCAGCGAATATCATCAAAGGTGTGATCAACGGCGACAAGCGAATTGTCACTGGTCATCGCGCGCGGACGGTGTTTTGGATGAGTCGATTGTTCCCGAATTACTATCCGCAATTGCTCAAGAAAATTCTCTAGAGACAGATCGAACACGTCGTCATTCCCGCTTTCGCGGGAATGACGGGATAGTCAGCTTGGCGCAGAGGGCTGCTGTGCCTCGACCCAATCAGCTAAACGCTGACCCAATATTCCACTGATGTTGAAGTTGAGTTTGGCCATGATATGCGGGAAAAATACCAAATCTTTTTCCAGTCGTTCGTGATCGAAACGTAACACTGAGCCGTCGCCGACTGCGCGTACATCGGCCGTTCGGTGGGTCGGGCGTACGAAGCCGATTTCACCGAACACTTCGCCGGGGCCGAGCGTTGCAATGATGCGTTCGGCGTCACCGTCGCGGCGCACGACATTGAGTTTTCCGCTGACTACCAAATACATACTGCGACCTATGGTTCCTTGCTCGATTATGCAGGCGCCGTCGGTATGTTCATGCAGTTCAGAAATCAAAATCGTCTTGCGAATTTGATAGCCGGTCATGCCATGAAATAGCGGGCTATGCTCCAGCGCGGCGCGTTGTTTTGACATCGCCAAAATCTCGTACAGGCCAACCAGTCTGATACGCGACATGACCAGCGGTGTGATTAGCAAATTGGTAAAAATCGAGAACAGCATAGTGGCCGCTGCGAGTGCGCCGAACTGGGCAATCGGGGTGAAATCCGAGAGTAGCAATACCCCAAATCCGAGCGCCAACGCCAAGCCAACCGCGATCACCGGCGCGGCTTCATCTTGCACGGTTTCAATGACCGCTTCGTCGTAATTAGTCGCATTGCGGCACAGCTCGCTGTAACGCGAAAACAGATGTATCGTGCCGTCAATCGCGATGCCAATGGCGACCACCACCACCATCACCGTGCCCGCGTTCAAAGGGATGTGCAGTATGCGCATGACACTCAAAATCATCAGGATGGGAATCACACTCGGCACTAAGGCGATGATGCCGCCTTTGATGGAAGTAAACATCAGCGACATCACCAAAAAAACTACCAACAACAGCAGTGAGAAGGCCAGCACTTGACCTTTCACCAGCCGGTCAGCGACGGCATTAATCATCAAATTTTCACCGACGATGCTGGTCGTCATGTCTGCACCCGCATGATGTGCGACGACTTCGCGCAACTCCTCAATGTGATGATTCAAGGTAGACGAATCGCGCACATTGTGGCGCACGATAATATTTGCGCGGCGAAAATCGTGACTGACATAGACCAGCAAATCGCGCGGCGAATGCAGTAGTAAATAGCGAGAAACCTGCTCGCGCGTCGGTGGCACTTTATAGGCATCGGGTTGGCCGCCACTGTCTTCCATGCTGGCTTGAGCGACGACATCGGCAAGCGACAAACTACGATCAAAAATTTGTTGCTTGGTGATGAATGTTTGAATGTCGGCGAGGCGTTGCAAATTTGCCGGATCACGGAATGCGCCTTCGGAATTACTCTCCAATGTCACATAAAAAAGTTTTGCACCAGCAATCTCTTCCTGCATTTGTGCTGAGGCTTCCACCACCGCGCGATCACTGCGAAAAAATGTTAGCGGCTCGTTGGTGACATGCAAGTTCGCCGCCTGTTGCACGAACACAAATATCAAACCGATAGCCAGCGCCACGGTGACCAAGGTGAAGCGATGGCGCATCAAACGAAACGCACGTGCCGCGATGACCGGCAAACCTGCCACGCCCGCGAAGGCATGTGGGCTGGCTCGTTTCGGTCCATAGGTGTTGTACAGCAGCGGCACCAGCAGCACGGTAATCAGACCATTGGCAAGAATCGCAAAGGCCGCCGCCACGCCGAAATCACGAATCATCGCCAGACCGGCAAAAGCATTGCTGGCAAATCCTATCGATGTAGTTAGTATGGTCAAAATCGCTGGCGCGCCGAGCGTGAGCAACATGGAATTGGTGGCGCGCGCACGGGTTTGCGCGGCATCAAGCACATTCCCGATATTCGTTGCATCGACAGCCAAGCCACGATAGTAACCAGCGATCATCCGCATGATTTCTGTCGCACCAATCACGATAGTGATGGTCGGCAGCATGCCCGACAAAATACTGATGGGAATACCGGCCCATCCCATCAAACCAAACGTCCATAGCAGGCTCAGCGAGGCAACCAGCAAAGGCATCAGTGCCGCAAAAACACTACGGAAGAAGAGGAAAGCGGTCAGCGCCACCAGCAAGGTCGACACCGGAACGAGAACACGTGCGTCGGTCAGCAGGCCAGCGCGAATTTCCGCTTCAATTCGTGGTGTGCCCAATTGGGTGACCGAATCGAACTGTCCGCGAACCGGCGCAAGAATTTTTTCCACCGCCGTATACGCCGCGAGGCTGCTGGTCGAACTTTCACTTTCTTTAACTGAAATACCAATCGCAATCGCTTGGCCATTTTCACTAATCAAATTGCGTACCGCGATTGGATCGGCGAGCACCTCGGTGCGCAAATGTTCGGCGCCCACATCATCCACCGGCACGATACCAAGCAACGGCACAGCATGCAATTGGCCATCAACGCGACGCACGACGGTCGCTGAAAACACATCATCTATTCGTTCAACAAAAGGTAGTTGTTGCAACTCGCTGTGCAAACCTTCCAAGGCTTGCAGCTTGGCCGCCGTCCACAACTTGGTATCGCGCACATAAACAAAGCTGCGGTGATCGGAACCGAATTCTCGTGTCACGCGCAGATGTGCTTGGCGGTCGGGGTCGTCGGCTGGTACGAAGTGCGCCGAGCCAACATCGACCACCAGATGCGGCAAGCCCAGCGCCGCACCGACACTAAGCACAAACAAAAATAACAAAATAGCAAAGCTATGTGTGACGCCAAGGCGCACAAAGCCTTGCAAAAAGCTCCGGGGCTCGTTCCGTGTATCGTTAAAGGTTTCGTTCATGACAATCCAGCAAAAACAGCTGCCGGAACATAGTCCGGAGAATGTACGCGGCGATCAATTTTCAGCAAGCTGCGTTGATCGTCTTTGAGATTTTCCATCAAGATCATGCTGGCACGCCACGCACCGTTCTCATCCGGGCGCGGAGCACGAAAACTCTGACGCCGATTAAGCTGACCCTTGGTATCGTGATAATCAATGCGACTGATAAACAAATTATCTTCGCGCAGGAAAATAATTCTCTCGGCTGCGTTGGTGGTGCCAACGCGCGAATTGTCCATCGGCAAAGCGCGCAAGACCAAATGTTTGACATGCTCAATGTATTGCGCGGGAAAAATCTCGTAGCGAAATTCATCGACTTGTTCGTCTTCGAGATCGCTGACCAAAAAATCCGAGCCGAGTATCGAGCTGCTCGCCTTGGCTCCCCGCCGCCGGCCATTGCCTGCATCACGCGCGACAAACACCGTCATGCCATTGGCATCTTGCGGCGTACTCACCACTAGCAAATCCTTATCGCCCGAACTATCGTGCCGCACATAATGTTTGATGCTACGCACCGAGTATTGGCCAAGACCATTACTCA
>JANYAW010000134.1 GCA_025361105.1 Rhodocyclaceae bacterium
GGTGATTTTCAAGGCCTTGCCGTAGAGGCGTGCGCTGGTCAGCATGAAGGTGCGGAACACCAATAGCGGACTTTCGATAGGCGGCGTCGCTTGCCAGATGCGACCCCAGCGGCGCACCACGTTGGTCAGGCGTTTTATTTCGCTGAAAGATCCGTACTGCGATGGAATGCGCAGCTCGCGATTGGGGTCATTGGCCAGGTAATGAAACGGCAGGCTGTCGGAGGAGAAGCCGACATAGCCCTCGTCCATACCTTTTTCCAACAAGCGCTCCATATGATCGAGTTCCGCAGCGGTCGGCGCACGAGTGACCGAAGGCGTGACCCCCATCGCGGCAATGCGCAACATCGAATAGGGAATCATCGGCACGATGTTGGGGCCGAGCTTTAACGTATCGAGATGCGCGAGATATTCGTCCGAAGTATTCCAATGCACGCGGTCGGCGATGCGCTTGAGCACCGGTTTGGGAATATTTTCGACGCGGGCAAAACAATCGACTATCGGGTCTTGCTCGCCGTCGCGCTGCGCCCCAAATGCCAAGCCAAGCGAACAATTGGCGACCACTACCGTCGTCGTGCCATGGCGCACCGATTCGGATAACCCCGGTGCGAGTTCGACTTCAAGATCGTAGTGCGTATGGATATCGAGCAGGCCGGGGGCCAGCCATTTGCCGCTGGCATCGATCACCGTGTCGGCCAAGCTTGCATCGAGATTCACTCCGCGTGCCGCAATTTTGCCTTGTTGAATCGCGATGTCGCCGATGGCTCCAGACGCGCCGGTGCCGTCGAAAATTGTGGCGTTTTTTATCAGGGTGTCCCAGCGACTTGTGTTCATGATTTTCCTTTGTCAATTGGTGCTGGCAACACGCCGTTCTTGTACGAGAGAGACATGGCCAACGGCAGCGGCCGCGATGAAGGCTTGTCCGCCCCAGTAAAGCAAGATGATGGCGTAGCCCGCGCCAGGCAGTGGGGTGACGAATTTATTGATACCGATTAGCGTGTCCGAAAACGCGAATAACACAGCACCGATTAACGCGCTCCAGCGCTGCATTCCGCTGACCGATTCATCCACCGCGACAACCGCTGCGCGCCAAATCATCAGGCCAATAATGCTCATGTAAATGGCGACCGGGATGGTTAATTCGCCACTCGTCGGCAGCGTGATTGGCACGGTAATCGCCAGAAAAATAAGCACCGGGAGCAGCAGTGAAATTGACAGGCTGCGCTGCCAGGAAAAAAACGCCTTGACGTACAAACCGTGGCCAATTGCGAAGGCCAACATGCCTGCCAAAAACGCTCCAGGAATGGCAAGACAAATATCGCCAATCGCGCCAAAGATCAGCCCCCACGCAACGCGCCGGTCGCCGGTCGGCCACACCCATACTGCCATCGCCAGCACTGGCCAAGGCTTGGTAGCTAAGCGCAGCCAACCTATGTCGAGCGTCAGGCCGACTAAAAACAGACAAGCGGTCAGCGCGCCGACGAGGGTGAGTTGTGCGCTTCTCATTTGCGTGTCATGTGTCTGATTTTCCTGTTCGGCTTTCCACGGTCGCGTTGAAGTGAGCGGATAAAAATTGATGGATGGCCTCACATAAAGCATCGTTTTGTTCGCTCATCATCGCGTGGCCTGCACCGTCGAGAGTCGCGCTCTCTGCGCGCAATGTTTCTTGCAATTTCACCGCATATTTTGGCGCGGTCATTTGGTCTTTGCTGCCGCAGACAACTAAACACGGGCAGGTGATTTTGGCGGCGGCCTCCAGCCCGAGAATGTAGCTGTTGCAGGCGCTTAGATCGTTGTGCAATACACCAGGGATCTGGCTGCACATCAATTGTTGCGCAGTGGCCAATCGTTCGCTTCTGGCGTTTATCGCATCGCTGTTGGCATCGGGCAAGTTTGGTGCGTGCGACCACTGCGCAATTTGCGCAATCGCGGCGGCTTCGTCGGTGCGGGTTTGTTCAAGCAGGGCAGGCGAGACTTTCATCGGGAACGCGGTGCCGATCAGCACCAGCGCAGCGATGTGACTGCTGTGATCAGCGACGCATGCTAGCGCCGCCAATGAACCCATGCTGTGGCCGATGAGCACATATGACGCCGGCGAAGCAGGGGTTTCGCGAAGCACTGCTTCGCGCCTGCGTAGCGGGTAGTCTGTACACAGCCGAGACTCAACGCCAGCACCAACTGGCGAAATTGCAAGCAGTAACTTCCCCAACCATTGCGCCATCAATTCGATACTGACCAGTGGTGCGCCAGCGCTCGCTCCGTGCCCCGGAAAATCCGGCGCAAATGTTCCGTAGCCACGCTGCGAAAACCAATACTGTTGCGCTTCCCAAACGCGATGATCGTTTTGTGCGCCATGCACGAATATCAAACGCGGCAGATAGTTATTAACTGGCGTTTCACTCGTCGCAATAAACGCGCGCTGACCGTCAATATCAAGCACCATATCAAGCACCATAAGCCGTGCTTCAGGCGTACTCGTCGGGGTCGAGCTGGTGTTCGATGCGGGCGATTTGATCCTTGATCAACAACTTGCGTTTTTTCAAACGGCGCAATTGCAATTCGTCTTCAGTCGGCGCGGCATCCAACAAGGCAATCTGTTCATCCAGATTACGATGCTCGGTACGCAAAGCCGCAAGCGTAACCCTCAACTCGGCATCGGGGCTGGCAGGAAATTCGGTTGGCGTGTTCTCGCTCATGCCTTTATTTTATTTCAACTGGCAATGTACTGCTCCAGCTGCGCGATGACAAACGCCTGTTCGTCTATGGTGGCTTTGACTAAGTCGCCAATCGAGACGATGCCCAACAACTGGTTGTCGGCAGTCATCACCGGCAAATGGCGGATGTGTTTTTGCGACATGATGGTCATCGCTTCGTCGACGGTGAGTTCTGGTTTGGCGCAGAGAACTTTGTCGGTCATGATTTCGCGAACTTTGGTTTCGCGGGATGATTTGCCTTGCAGGATGACTTTTCTGGCGTAGTCGCGTTCGCTGAAAATGCCAGCGAGGTGTGAGCCTTCCATCACCAGCAATGCGCCGACATCGTATTTGGCCATCGTTTCCAGCGCGGTAAACACCGAGTCGTCCGGTGCGACGGAAAGTGGCGTGCGTTGTTTGTCACCGAGTAGTTGCTTGACGGATTTCATGGCGTTTCCTCCGATTGTGTTGAGAGGGATTTGCGACGCTACAAAAAATCGAAACGGTAAAGCTTCTTTGCAAGCTTATCAGCAGTTGGTGGATGTTGGGCAAGAAATTAGTTCAATGAGTTGACTGCTCAATGCCGAGCACCCGCCGAGCAGTAAATTACTCCACCAGTCCGTTTTCCAACCCATAGCGAATCAACTCTGCCGTGCTGCGCAAGCCCATTTTCTCTAGCAGTCGTGCGCGATAGGTGCTGACGGTGGCGACGCCGAGATTCAAAGTTTCGGCGACTTGGGTGAGCGTTTTGCCGGAGGCAATCAATGACAACACCTGATATTCGCGATCTGTAATGCGCTCGTGTGGCGGTTTGTCGCTGTCGTCGGAAATGGCGTTGGCGAGTTGCTGCGCAACGGCGGCGCTGACATATTTTTTTCCGGTGGCGACTTGACGAATGGCGGTGACCAGTTGTTCCGGTGCGCTTTGTTTGTTGAGGTAGCCGGAAGCGCCAGCTTTGAGCGCACGCACGGCAAATTGTTCCTCGGGATGCATGCTCAAAATCAACACTGGCGAGCGCGGGAATTCCTTTTTGAGTTGCTTGAGCGTATCGATGCCATCGCGATTGGGCATGGTCACATCGAGCAAAAAAACATCCCACGGTTGTTGCCGCGCGAGGATCATCGCGTCGGCACCGTCTTCGGCTTCGCCGGCCACCACAAGGTCATCCGTCTCGGACAGAATGAGCCGCAAACCTTGACGCACAATGGCGTGGTCATCGGCGATTAGTACATGAATTTTTTCGCTCATTTCAGAATAGCTCGCGCTGTGGCTCTCGTTGTTGTTCGCGTTGTAGATCATCATGTCGTGCGGATTCTGCGCTGAGGTGTTCAGGAATCCGCAAGCAAATTTGTGTGCCGCCATTATCTGCCGCTGCGATAGAAAACTCACCGGCCAAACTTAGCACACGCTCGCGAATTCCGCGTAGGCCGAATGACTTTGGTTTGCTCAAGTCGGCGTTGGAAATACCTTTGCCGTTGTCGTGAATATCCAAAACAATGTTACCGCCGAATCGTGACAATCGCATGTTGACCTGCGTCGCTTGCGCGTGTTTGGCGATGTTGGTCAAGGCTTCTTGCGCGATACGAAATACGGCAATCGAGGTTTCGCTGTCCGGCTCCATTGCCTTGTCGTCGTCATTGCATTGCACGCGACATGGGGTGCCTGAACGTTGACTGAAATCTTCAGCTTGGCATTCAATCGCGGCGGGCAGACCGAACTCTTTGAGAATGCCCGGGCGTAGCTCGCGTGCCACGCGGCTGGTGGTGCCCATCGCTTGGTTGAGCAAGTCTTCGATGGATTGCGCTTTCACCCGAAGCGCATCGGCGGCAGCAGGAAGTTTGCTGGACAACAAGGCGACTTCGATTTTTAGTCGAACCAGAATCGAACCGAGCTCGTCGTGAATATCGCGCGCGATACGTTCGCGTTCTTCTTTCACCGCCTCAAGGTGGGTTGAAAGTTCAGCCAATTGTTCGCGTGAGCGACGCAATTCTCCTTCGGCTTCTTTGCTATGTGTGATGTTGGTGGCGATGCCCTGCCATTCGACGCTGCCATCTTCAAAGCGATGCGGGGTCGAGCGCAAGTTAATCCACTTGGCACGTGAACGCCCAACGGCGTGGCCTTCCCAATTGAACAGCGTGCCGCTGATCGCCGAATCCTTGAGCGCAAGTTCCAGGCTTTTGCGATGTTTGGCATCAAATGCCGAGAAAAAATATTCGGCCGATTCGAGTAATTCGTGCTGCTTGCGACCAAATAATTTTTGGCAACCATCGCTGACATACATGAAACGAAAATGATGTACCTGTTGACTTTCATCATCTGGCGAGTTGGTGCTGGTGACACGCCGTAGTTGAAACAACATGCCCGGAAGATTGGATGCCAAACCACGAAAACGTGCTTCGCTATCGCGTAACATTTCCAAAGCGGCGCGGTGATCGGCACGATGCTGCGCGCCATCGGCTTCACGCTCTATGGCCGGTAGCAATCGTTCCAACCGATCTGCATCAATCACGTCGCGTGCGCCAGCTTTCATTGCGCCCAGTGCAAGCTTGCGTTCGTCGGCGTTGGCAATCATCAGCACCGGTAAATCCAGCCCCAGCTCGTCAATTAATTTGATAACTGTTTGCACCGCCAACGCCGCGCCGGGCACATAGAGCGTGGCGTCCCACGGCGGTTCGGCGAGCGCAGTGCGCAGGAGCGGTGCCGAACTAATATGTCGCAAATCCACACGCTGACTTCCCAAGCCGAGCGCCAACAAAAATGCCTGCGGGTCGACCGAAGCAGCGGCAACATAAAGCAGTCGGAGGGGCGTTGGTGCTGGCGACATAATGCAAAGTTCTCAAGAGAGAACGAAGTTTATAGCGGAAAGCGGCGTGGGTTAAAAGCCACGCCGAATAGTTACTCAAATACACGCAATTCTTTAGCCTGCTTTTTTTCGCTGCAGCAAGGCAAAATGAAGACTTGCAATCTTGCAAGCAAATCCAAAATCAGGGAGAAGCACAAAATGGCATCAGTCAAACAAGCATTTGAAGCGGCAATGGTCGATGTAAAAAAACTAAGCTCACGCCCGAGCAACGAAGTTTTTTTGCAGCTCTACGCTTTTTACAAACAAGGCAGTCAAGGTGATGTAGAAGGCAAGCGACCCGGTTTTACCGACATGATAGGTCGCGCCAAATTTGATGCATGGGCGGCGTGCAAAGGAACTTCATCCAACGACGCGATGCAAAAGTATGTTGATTTGGTGAAAAGTTTGTTGGCCAAGGAGTAGCCTTACGCTTGCCGAAAATCATTCCCAGAATTTCATCCAGGAGTCTTTTATGAAGCCATTGCCACCCGCTGACGCGATGTTTTTGTTGATGGAAACCCGCAATCAACCAATGCATGTGGCCGGGCTGAATATTTTTACACCACCTGCGCGCGGCGGTGAGGACTATCTCGAAAAGGTGGAAGCGAAATGGCGCAGCTACACCAAGGTCTTGCCACCGTTTAACCAAAGACCGGTGTTGCGAATGGGCATCTGGTGTTGGGAAGAAGACAGGGATTTTGAGTTGGATTACCACTTGCGTCGACTGGCGCTACCCAAGCCGGGGCGCATCCGCGAATTGCTCGCCATCGTCGCGCGCTTGCATGGGAATTTACTGGATCGTAATCGACCGCTGTGGGAAACCTACATCATCGAAGGCTTGCCCGGCGGGCGATTCGCTATCTATTGCAAAATTCATCACGCCTTGATTGATGGGGTCACCGGCAACAAAATGATGGCGCAATCTCTAGCAACAGACGCGAAAGATAATCGTGCGCCGTTGTGGGCGTTTGAGTTTCCGAAACGCGCTGCAAAGCCACGCGGCGCAGCGCCGGGGTTGATTGGCGGCGTAATTAACGCAGTGCGCGCCGGCAAGGAAATTCTGCCCGGCATCGGCAGCGGCCTGTGGGATGTCGTGCGTAGCAGTCAGGCGCATGGCGACGAAGTGCTGCCATTGCAAGCGCCACCATCGTTATTTAACGTGGATATTTCGGCATCGCGACGGTTTGCCGCGCAGTCGTATTCGCTCAAGCGTTTGAAGGCTTTGGGTGAGGTCTCCGGCGCGACGGTGAACGACATCACGCTGGCGATTTGCGCAGGTGCGCTACGTAAATATTTACTGGCGCAAGATGCACTACCAAAAAAACCTTTGATCGCGATGGTGCCAGTCTCGCTCCACGATGCCACCACGCACGGTAATCAAGTCGGCATGTTGTTAGCCAATCTGGGCACCAACGTGGCGGATCCGGTCAAGCGACTTGATGGCATCGTGAAGTCGACCACCATCGCCAAAAATCGGTTGATGAAAATGTCGCGCCTGGAAAAAATGGCGCACAGTCTGGTAATGATGGTGCCCGCTGCGCCGCTAATGATTACCGGTGGTGCGCGCAAACGACCGATGTTCAATGTCGTGATTTCCAATGTCCCCGGCCCCAAAGACACGCTTTATTTGAACGGCGCGCAGCTCGACGAGGTGTATCCGGTCTCGATTCCAACCGCCTACATGGCGCTCAATATCACGATTACCGGCTACGGTGACACGCTGGGCTTTGGTTACACGGCTTGCCGTCGTTCAGTGCCCAATCTGCAACGCATGCTCGATTACACCGATGAATCAATTGCCGAGTTGGAGTCGGCGGTGTATGGGCGTGGCAAAACGTCGACAACAAGTTCCAAGCCGAAAAAAGTACCGGTTCTTATCAAGGCAAAAGCGGTCGCCGTGAAGAAAGTCGCAAAACCTGCAACACGCGCGAAGGTAAAACCAACGCGCAAGAAATAAAACCAGGAGCAATTTTTTTTGCGCAAACCGCACAAGCAAGCACAAGCTCGGACAGGCTGATTTATAATTACGCCCGTTGCCGACATAGCTCATTTGGTAGAGCAACCGCCTTGTAAGCGGTAGGTGCCCAGTTCGATCCCGGGTGTCGGCACCATAAATACTCATGGCGCTTAGCGATCCATTGGATCTTGATTAAGAATTCAATCAATCGCGATGCTGTTTTACTTGGCTATCAAAATTTAGCCACTGCGCTGGCTCGACGAATACCGACGCTGTAATAATCTGACCTCAAATCTGACTTATTTGCGATCCATTCAACACACCGAAAGGGAGCTCTGCATGAACTGCAAAAGCAAACGATGGCTGTCCGTGTGGTGTGTCCTGATAAGTCCATTTTCGGTTTTGGCGGCCGATCCACCTTGCCAAATTGGTATGGTGGTACGTGCCGGCGCATTAAATTACGATGCGAAGATCAAAGCTTTCGATGCCGCCAAAGGCCTGTACAAAGTGGAGTACGTCACAGGTTTTAAGGGCGATATTGAATGGTTGCCGCCCAAAGGATTGAAGACCTGCGTGGCTACCGACATTGCTATCGTGCCCGTGCCATGGTTCATCGGGGTGTGGCAATTGTCCACCGGAGGTGGCGGTGCTTGGCAAAAAAACCAGAGTACCGGGTCCTGGCGCGTTGTGGGACTTGATGTTGCGGGTGCACCGCCCATACGCATTAGCGCTGATGGGACGTTTGATTGGGTTATTGATCACGCCACCACGGTAAAGGGACCGCTGGCGCAAGGCCGAACAATCTGAATTGAAGTATGGCTACGAAAAGCTCGGAACCGCGATCATCCTACTCAAAGGCGAGGATGGCAAGAATTGGCTGGTGACTCGAGAACTGGTCGGCACCGCGACTGTGACCTGACCGCATACTTATCGAACGCACTGATCTTGGACTCACTTATCGCGGCAACCGCGTTGGCAGTGCAGCAAAATAACTTAGCAAGCTCGTTACTTGCTCACGCGTTCGTTGAACAATGTATCGATGTGGTTGTTCTGGCGGATGCCGTTTTCGGATGCCGCTACTGAGCACGCACATGGTCAAGCAACATAACGTCGGCGCTGGCTTCTGCGACATCTAATGCTCGCTGATATGAATCGTTGACTTGGCTGGCGTTGCCGATCGCTAAGTAGGCGCGGCGAACTTGCAATAAATCATCGACGATGCGATTGGGAAGGCCGAGTTCGCGATCCAGCGCCAACGCAAGTTGCAATGACTCAAGCGCGGCCACCGCTTCACCACGCAAGATTTTTGCCAGACCGATAGTGCGCAATGAATTGGCGCGCTCCGCATGATGGCTTGCGTTGGACAAAAGTTGCAGCGCGGAACCGGCGGAACTCAGTGCCGCCGATGTGTCACCGCGTTCGAGAGCGAGCCTTGCCTGAATATTGAGTATTGCCGCCGCATCAGTGCAGCTCGCGGCGCATGCCTGTAACGCGTCCTCGGCCATTCGCGTAGCTACTTCCAGATTGCCTTGTCTGAGTGCCAGCAAGGCGAGGGCGGCTTTGGCTTGGGCAAGTTGGGCTGGCGCTAGCGCCGACCCTGCCGCTAACGTGGCATTCAACTGCTTCTGCGCCATCGATAAGTCTCCGCTGATCTCCAATGCGCGCGCTAGATTTATTCGGTCAGCGAAGATACCATCTTGGTTGTCGATGGAAATATCTAAGCGTAGGGCTGTCTCGAACTGCCCGATGGCTTGTGCAAGCTCACCTCGTTGCAGCGCGCGCAGGCCATCTTGATTAAGCTGAACTGCTTGATTGAGGCGAGCATTGACTGGTTTTTCCGGCGCATGCCCGCAGCCACCTAATCCGGCTGTCAGAATCACTAGTAACGTGATGCAGTTTTTAGCGAAGTTTTGCTGGTGATGGCACATAACTATCTATCGGTGCGGGGCCGGATTCTGGCTGATCGAGCAGAGTTCGGATCGGCCAAGTTTTTTTGGCACCGGACACAATATCGCGCGCATCACTGGCGGCGGCTCGACCATCGCGCAGTAATCCCGGCACTTTGTCCGCTCCTTCTTGGCTCATTCGGCGCACGTTCTCCAGCGTCCCATCCGCTTTTTGTGCGAGCGCAGGAAGCGCACTGTCCAGCGTCGTCAGGTTTTTCTTCACCAACGCCATGTTCTGATCAGTCTTTTCCAATACGCCGGACACCTGACTGCTTATTGCATCAACTTTCTGGTTACCTTGATGCAGCAATTGCTGGAGTTCCTGACTAGAAGCGCGCATTGCAACCGTGGCTTGGCTGATGTTATGCACGGCCACTTTTACATCGCCGTCTGGGTCGTTGATCGATGCGGTAATTTGTTTGACATCGTGCAAAATCGGTATGATTTGGTCGGTCAGTTTCTTGGCGATTTCGCCTAGACCGCTGTCGCGTTCAAAGCTCAGTACATCGTCGGCAGCGACAGGTCGCGTCTTGTCGTGTCCGGGTTGGATTTCAATCACACTGGCTCCGATTAAGCCTTCCTTGGTAACTCTCGCCACTGAATCGCGCGGAATCAAGTGCGCATAGTCATCATTGATCATAATGCGCACTTTGATACGATTGTCAGGCTCGATGACAACCTGATCGACCTTGCCAATTTTGAATCCGATTACCTTGACCGCCATGCCCTTGCTAATTTCCTGCGCAGACTCGGCGAAAAAATGAATCGGAATGGTCTGGGTGAAAACGCCTTGGCGCGCCGCCACGGCGATCAATGTCACCAACCCAAGCAATGCAGCCGTCAGCAGGAACAGATACACCTTGCGTCGCAGATTTCGCGCTTCACTGTCCAGTTCGGAGAAGAGTTTCACGGGCTAGTGGTTCTCAGGCGACGCTACGGAAACGCAATCCTGCAATTTGGGCAGGCCATGAAAGTCGCCATCAACGAAGATCAAGGTGCGAAACGGAAAGAAGCGATGGAATAGTCGCCGCCAACTGATCACAGTGTCAATTTCGCTTCGGGTCAAGCCCTCGAAAACATAATCAAACACCACAATCTCTGGACGTGACAACAAGGCGCGCACGAACGCAACTTGGCGTTTTTCAAGTCGGCCTAGCGAATTTGATGAGTTGCACATCCATTGCTCCAGCGGTTCGGCAGACCTAGCCATTCCAGTGGCGCCTAAAAGATCTAGTGCATCCTGTTCAAGTTCGATGAGCGAAGACCTGCTGCCGTAATATGCGCTGGGTAAATAGAGGTTTTCGCGTACCGACAGATGACTGAACAGCCCGCCGTTCTGGCTAATGATGGCAACACCAGCGCATTGCTCCATCTGGTCAATGATCGACTTCGCCTGCAGACTTGTGTGACAAATCACCTGATATACAGCGCCGCTGTCCAGTCTGATACAAAGACTATCGTCATTCCAAGGTAAGCGTAAAGCCAGCTCTCTCGGCTCGCTCACTTGGGTGCCTCTAACCACGTTATGAGTACCCTGAACTTGGCTGTCGTGCGCCTTTACCTGCATGGGTTATTTGACTTCATCCACAACCAGCACTGCCGCGCCGTAAGCACGCGAGCAGCGTTTCTGAATCGCAAGATTGCGAGTCTTTTGCATCTGACAGTCACCTGACTGTGCGTCGGCAGAGTTGCCTGTTACAAGCTGGATATCGCGCCCACTCTCTGGCGCAGTGGTGATGTCAATGACTGAGAAAGGTCCCGCTGGTTTCATGCCCAAACTGGTGAAGTTGCGTGGCGACTCCGTCACAATGGCCAATAAAGTATCTGTGCCCTGCGGTCCGGATGCCGCCAGTTCCCACATTGCGCGTGGAAGCTTGAGAGTTTCGCCCGCCTGAATCAGATTGTTGCGGTCCAACTGATTGGGAAACAACAGGTCGAATGTTGTTCCGTCGGTTCCCACCATCATCAGATAGACATAGCCTTCATGACTCGAGGTGAGTGTTAGATCTAGGCTGTCCTTGTCTATCTTTAGTTTTTGCCGCGTAGTTTTCAATTCGACCACGCGTCGATCATCACGTCCGTTGTAGATGTCATACAGCGTGGCAGCCGGATTGGGTTTGACAGCAGGCGGAGGGGCTTCGGCAATCGGTACTGCAGCAGCGGGGGCCGAGGACGTGCCCGCTGGCTTGGATGTTGAAGGGTTTGCTCTCAACCAATGCCCCAATAGTGACTGTGCGGGAGGTTTTGTGGCTGCAGCAGGCGCCGTTGTGACGGGTGCGGTTACGGGAAGCGTGGCCGATGCTGAACTGGAAGCGTTATTTGATTCATCCGAGACAAAACCGAGAATCAGTTTTGAGTTTCCAGTAATCGAAACATGATGCGGCAGTACGCCAGCAACGTTACTCAATTTTTTATCAATTTTTGGCTGCGCACACGCGCGAATCTCCTCAGCACTTAGCCCGCCACTGCCATCGAGATCCTGTGCCGCGCCACTCATACACTCGAGCCAAGCTTGTGATGCCACACCTCCCTTGCCAGGTTCATCGAGAGAAATTTCATTGTCCCGTGCGGCAGCGATATAGGTGTAGTTGTTGACACCGCTGATCGCAGGCTCAGCACCGACGTTAAGGCCTCGGGTCACGACATTGACCGATTTGGTACAGGCATCAGTACCGCCCTTGGGTTGCCAAAATTTCGGCGTGAATTCTAATGAAGGCGCTTTCAAAGTTGCAGCCCGCGTTGTTACACCACCGGAGTGGCAGGCATCGATCATGAAGATTAACTTTTCTGTTTTTTGCGATAAGCGCTTCAGCCGTTTCTCAATCTCGGTGTCAAAAAATCCGTAGCCTTCGACAGTGATAAGTGACTCCGCACAACGTTCGGGACTATCCTCTTCCTTGATCAGGGAGCGTCCGCCATGCCCGGAGTAGTAAATGAAAGCTTGGTCATCCTGCTGGACGCGGCTCTCGAATTCGTCAAAGGCTTTGATCATGCCCTCATAGGTCAGATCTTCGTCGCGAAGGACGCGAATGTTTTCGTCCAAGACACCCATCCGGTGGGCGATTTGCCGTGCGGTTTCTGCGTCGTACTTGACTCCGGTGAGCTGCTGAATGCCTTCATGGTAAGCGCCGATGGTCATGATTAGCGCATGTATATGTGGTGAGGCTGGCTTGGAAATACCGCGAATTCCAGTTGTCGCAATCAAATCGCCGCGCCCAGTGCGTCCGCTTTCCAACGCTAATACCCCTTCCTGTACCGCTGGCACAGTAGGGTTTTCGCTGTGCAGACTAAGCGTGCGCACCCAGCCTTGCTTGCCACCTACGGCTACAAGAGCCCAGGCACCTTGTTTTTTGATCACTTCTACACGTGCATCCTTGGCAACTTCATTCAGGGCTTTTGCGTCGGCAAACGGCTCCCCACGCAGTCGCTCTGCACGCAACAACTGAGCTTGTTCGGCAAACACCGACGAAGCACTTAGTAACGCTATTAGTGCGGCTAGGTAGCCAACAAACTTGAGTTTCGATGGCATGATTTTCCTCTAGGGTTAATTGCCAGGCAATGATGTGTCGGACTACGGTGGTGTTTCCTGTTCAAGTACAGACAGTTGCTCCAACGATTTGATGATAGTGCGCTTTCCAGCGTTTTTCCAATTTCCGTGAGCGGTGAAATCAATTACCCCCTCGTGCACGGCGAAATACGAACGCCGATGGCTGAAGGATGCTTCGATGCCTCGGCGGATGCGTTCCAAATCACTACTGGCGGCATCGCTGGCCGCAATATCATTCGGCTCAATTAACCAGTACACCAGCATTGTCCCAGCGAACATATCTTGCACTATTCCTTTGTCCTCAATTAGGTTGTTAATGCGACAAGCCCCGCACGCGGATTCGCCCACTAAACGATTAACTTTACCGATGAGGACTCGTTGATCTTTTCCACTTCGAGTAGCTACGGAAATAGCTAGAACGCGCAGCAGATATCTCTCTTGCAATTTCGATGCGTGATTTACTACCCTATGATCGGCTAGCCATTGGCCACTAAGCGTGCTGTATCCGCGTGCTACGGTGAAATAGATTAGGCCGAAGGTGACCGGAGTCGACATGTCAATGTAGTAGCGAAAAAAGTTGACGCCCAAAAAAGCGATGCCAATGAGCAACACCTGCAAGCCGGCAAATACCTGATCGAATAATTTTACTGAGACTTGCCGCGCTAGTGCAGCGGCCATGCCTGCGATGAAAATCAGTGCAATTGCGACGGTAATACGAGGATCAAGTTCACCCAAGGTGTCGTTATTCTTGAGATTATCAATAGCAGTCGCAAGAATTTCGACACCAGGAAAGACCTTGTCTGTCGGAGATGCCTTGATGTCAAACAAGCTGGGCGCTGTAGAACCAAGTATGACAATCTTGCCAGCAAACTCGCTAGCGGGACGTTGCCGATTCTTCTTCAGAAAATCCTCATACACGTCACCGAATGATACGTACCGAAAAGTAAATGGCTTGCCACGCCAATTGATCAAAAAAGACTGTCGCTCCAAGTTTGATCCAGCAAATCCGAGTACCTCGGAAACTCGCTGTGACAAAGACGGTATTTTCCAACCGAAATGCTCAAAGAAAATTGGATAGCGACGTATTACGCTGTCCTTGTCTGGAATTACTTGATGGGTGCCGATGCGTGCGCTGTTGATCGCTGCCGGAAACTTTGGCAGCACGACGGCGAGGGGAATGTCTTGCTGGGTTTTTCCAGGCATGGGGGACAGCCATGGCAACATACTGGGATGGACATGGCTTAGGTGGTCGTTCTGTGCGCCGAGGCGCAACATCGGAAAGAATGTATTGTTGGACGCAGCAATCGCGTTATTGAAATATGCCTCGCTGTCTGGGTTGAGAACATCGGCGTCACTGAACAGAATGTCGAACACGACCGCCTTGGGATCCTGCTTTTCAACACCCTCTAGCCATTCGCCGATCACTTGGCGTGGCCACGGCCATCGACCATAGTCCTTGGCCAATGAGTTCAGACTGGCTTCGTCAATATCAACGATGATGATTTCCGGATCGGCCGGAGCGAGCTGGATGCGATGACTGATTAGAAAATCGAACATCCGATTTTCCATTAATCCGACCTTGTGGAACACGGTGAAATCGAGCAATAAAGTCAGTCCGACAATTGCCGCCAGCAGATAGTAGGTCTTGTTGCCGACATGCCGCACAACGATGGCCATTGTACGATTTGTAAAATTGGACAAAAAATTGGAGAGCAGCGACATGGGCGGTGGTGACTCAAGTAATCAGCAGATCGGCGCAGGCAAATAGCACATCAATCAGAAAAACAAGCAAAAGGCTACTGGTTACAGCATTCGTCCCTGCCAGCGGAATCGCTACTGGGTCGGCGCGTGCAATGGCACCGTGGTAACAGGAGGCGACACCGATGGCCAAACCAAAGCACAGACTCTTAAGCGCCGAGACTAGCAATTCACTGGGGCGCGTCAAATCGAGAACATGCCCTAACTGCTGATAAAAATCGATAGTTTGGAAACTACTGACGATTAGGCCGCTGAGGATCGCTATGGTCTGAAAACATATCGTAGTCGCTAGTAGTGCCAGCGCTGTGCCAGCGATGCGCGGCAACAGCAAGTATTCTTCTGGCCGAATGCCGATCCGTTTGAGGGCGGAAAATTCACCGTGCAATCGCATCAGGGCCAGTTCGGAAGCCATCGCCGCGCTGGTGCGGGAAATTAGTATCAAGGCGGTCAACAAAGGAGCCAACTCGCGAACCAGCGTCCAGATCAAGATGCGAATGCCAGTCTCGTTATCTCCACCAGCCAAGGCGGTAATCTGAGTAATCACCAAGACACCGCAGATGCACCCAAGAATCGCTATGCTGCCAAGTGCCTCTATGCCGATTGCATTGATCTGACGTAGAAATGCTGTTTGCAGCGGTGGCCTTTGCAGAGCTCTCCAATGTACAAAGACGTAGCCGAGCAGGGTCGCATAGCCATCTACACGCTGCAACAAAGGAATGCTCATGCTGGCGATTTCGCTGAGGGCTTAGGGGGCGCTGAGTTCGCGGAGCATGTCGTCATCGGGACGCTCATTAGCGAGGCCTTTCCAATAGGTGGTCGCAGCGAGTTTGAGACCCGCGTTTTCCAGCAGCGACGCATACAGCAAGCGTTCCGAAAAACTAGCATCGACGGCTGGTTGCTTGGCGGTGATTGCGCGTGCTTCGGTCTCATCAAGCAGTGAAAATCCAGCGCTGGCACTTTGTGTTAGGCCGGATGACCCCAGTGCCTCTACGCTCCACGAATAAGCCTGCCCCATTTG
>JANYAW010000199.1 GCA_025361105.1 Rhodocyclaceae bacterium
GAATGCAGCAACAGCTAAGCTAATAATTCTTTTCATTTTTGAAACTCCTTTAGTTCAGATGGATAACAAGATAAATTTAATACAAAGAAATTAGGGACTTGGTGCAATATTCCGCGCAGTTTTTGGCAATATACAACAAACATCCGCAAGGATATTGACGACAGGGCTATCAACGGCAAGGCGCTTATCTTTCTTTAGTAATATTTTCAATATTCTTAGTTTCTGCATAAAGGAGCGGCGTGTCACCAGCGTCAACCGGCAAGGTGAGCATTCACTCCCATGTTTTTTTGACTTGTTTGGTAACAATAAATACATCACTCAGATGCTGCGTCTCGCACCAGCAAGCCATCGGCGACCCACTGTTGCAACATTGACGCGGCAAGTGTCGATGCGTCAATAAGATTTTCATCGTCGAGTATAGGCAGCGCTGAGCAAACATCGGCAAAGCAATCCCCTTGCACAACGCTTCGTAGCGCGATAGCCTCCGCAATTCCTAGTGATCGCCATTTGCACTCTAGCGCCTGCCGCCAGACCAGTAAGGTGTGCGCAAACGCATCTGGTTCCTCAGTTTGTGCGCCCGCATTTTCGCTCAAAGCATGCCATATCGTCTCGATACGCCAGTTCAGATCGACGAGCACGACGGACGGGTGTAAGGCGAAGCGCATTTGCGGCCAGAGTTCCGGCGCGATAGATCTGAGGTATTCAACATCGCACACGCTTGCATCGCCAGCATCAAAAGCACAGCGCAGCGTCCAGTCCATGCTCGCTAAATCCGCGAGCGCCGGATGGGGTAAAGTGTTAGGGTGTTCATCAAGGAAAACGCGCAGACCATCGCCAAACCAACGGATTGAGCGAAAGCGCGATGGCTTTTTCTCCAAGTAGGCGTTCGCCATATCGGCAAATGCGTCATCGCCCAGCGCCAAAAAAAGTACCGGGTAATTGTCTTTGAGGGCTGCCCTCAAGCGCGCGCGATAGGCGTTGATGTACAAATCAAAGCCACCTTTTTCCAGCACGCCTTCACGTACGAACAAACCAGGAACCGCGTCGCTCGCTAGCACCGCATGCTGAAAAATATCTTGCAAGTCGGCGACACCACTCATACGACTTGCGCCTCAAATGAGAGATTGGGGAGATTGGATTTAGCAACGTTTCGTACGGTATCCAGCTCATCAAGCAGTTCCGTCAGCGGCGGAATATTGTCATCGCGCTCAATCATTGTAGGCATCGCACCAAGCTGCCTAATCGTATAGCCATACAAATCCCACACCGCGTCGCAAATCGGATGGTCGTGCGTGTCGATAATGTAATCGCCATGATTTTCGTGACCGGCCAGATGGATTTGTTTGACCTTGGCAGCCGGCATTGCATCAATAAACTTGTGCGGGTCAAAGCCATGATTGACGCTGCTGACATAAACGTTGTTCACGTCCAGCAAGAGATCACAACCGGAGCGCTGCAAGAGTTCAGAAATAAATTCCCATTCGCTCATTTCGTCGACACGATATGTCACGTAACTCGAAACGTTTTCGATGAGAATTTTTCGGCCGAGAAATTCCTGTACTTGAGAAATACGATCCACCAAATGTTGTAACGCGGCTTGGGTATAAGGCAGCGGCAGCAGATCATGGAGGTTAAGGCCGTTGGTGCCAGTCCAGCACAAATGATCTGAAACCCACGCAGGTTCGACACGTTGAATCAAGCGCTTTAGCTGGTGCAAATATTCACTGTCCAATGGCGCAGTGCCACCAATCGACAAGGACACACCGTGCATCACCATCGGAAAGTCAAGGCGGATTTTCTCCAGCATGACCAGCGGTTTGCCGCCTAGCACCATGTAGTTTTCGGTAATTATTTCTAGCCAGTCGACGCGTCGAAAAAGTCGTGCACTGTCGCCAATAAAATCGGCGTAATGCTCAGTGCGTAATCCCAAACCGTAGCCGGTTATCGTGCAATTCATTGAGCGCGTTCCAAAGTATTCAAATAACGAAACCTCGCCCGAAGGCGAGGTTCGATTTACATCAGGTAAAGCAAGCAGACAGATTACATCTTGGCCTTTTCAACTTTGCCGCCAGCATCGGTGCAGGCTTTTTCCGACTTGGCATTGGTCCAGCCCTGACCTTTGCAGCTATTGTGACCCTTGCAGTCATTCTTTGCAGTTTTGCATTCCGAGGTGCCTTTGCACGAATTGCCACCGACGCAATGGACAGTCGCAGCATCCGCCGCGAATGCAGCAGAACTTGCCACAAGACCCGAAGTAAACATGGTGGCAGCAGCCAGAGCAAGCACGGTACCGGTACGATTCTTTGACATTTTTTATCTCCAAATGATTGAATTGATCGTCGTGATGATCGCAAAATGCGCCACCGACATTGCCGTAGACGCAGCAATATTAAAAATCTTACACCTTCCGCTCAAATATCTTTCGTCTGGCCGGGAAGCACGGCGTGTCCCCACCCGCGACGGCGCAGAGCGCGTCTATTGCGCGACCGCCTTGTCGCTGGTAGTTTTTGATTTTGCGTTTGTTTCATCAGCACCAACTGACGAAATGCATGCTCAACCAGCCAGCGCCAGCAAGCCATTGACCAAATAGAAAAATCCCAAGGTCAGCACCGTCCACTTCGTCCAATTGCGAAAATCCTTGTCATTGATCCGATCAAGCACACCACGTGAGAGCGTCGTGCCGCCGAACGCCAGAGCTATCATGCTCGCCGCGAGCCACGGATCGACGTTCGTATTGGTGCTGACGATACCGCCGAAGTAAACGATTTTCAGCAGGTGACCGCAACTTTGCGTAGTCGCTTTGGTCGCCACGATTTGCTGGCGCGTCATTTTGCTACGTACGAAAAACACATCAAGAATCGGTCCTGACACACCCGCCGCGAGCTGGAGCGCCGTGCACACCAGCCCACAAACCAAGGAATGGCCGCGTCGCTCGACGTTTAGATGCAAGCTTTCGGGGAGCATCAAGCCGACAAACGGCGTAAGACCCAGCACGATGTAGGCGGCTGGCTTGCTGACTACAAATTGCACCAGCGCGAATGCCAGCAAGGCCACCAATGCACCAGCGACATAGCCAAGAAAAATCTGCTTATCGATATGCGCTCGCCATAGCCACGCCCGCCAGCCGTTGGCGGCCAATTGGGTAATACCGTGCAGCATCATCGCCAGCGGCACACTCACAAGTGCGAGCAGAACGCCCATCAAAATCATCCCGCCAGCCATACCGAGAATGCCTGAGATGAACGAAGTCACCAGCGCGGTGACAGCGAGTATGGAAAAAACAAATAGGGAAGTCATAAAAGAACGCTGATAACACGCCAATTACTGCTGCGATTGTGCGCCCTGTTGCTTTACCGCTTCCTCCACCGCCACCCCCGCCGCGCCTTCCATCCAAACTTCGGGTGCGCGACGCAAATCCAGCGTAAGCGGGTAATCGGGGTTCCGCCCTTCACGTCGTAGATGCATTTGCCCTGGCGTGTGGCCGTGATTCCAAGACCGCACGACGCGGCGCGATTCAGCTTCATTCGCGTTGACCGGAAAGCGTTCGGAGTTAAGGCCGCCAGGGTGCGAGACATGATAGGTGCAAC
>JANYAW010000161.1 GCA_025361105.1 Rhodocyclaceae bacterium
ACTTTGCAAACCGAGCTGGAGAAGGATCAAGCCTTGTTTGCCGAACGGCAGGCGACATTGGATGCTGCGCGAACAAGCTTTGCTGATGCGTTCAAAGTCATATCGACGGATGCGCTGGCAAAAAACAATCAGTCGTTTCTAGAGCTCGCCCGCGCCTCGCTTGACGCGCAACAAACAGTGGCCAAGGCGGATTTGGAAAAGCGTCAACAAGCCATTGGCGAGTTAGTCGCGCCGGTAAAAATCACGCTGGAAAAATTTGAACAACAAATTCAGGGCATAGAAAAAACCCGCGTCAATGCCTATGCAACGCTCACCGAACAAGTCCGTGCGATGGCCGAAGCGCAAGGCGTACTGCGCGCCGAGACGGGTAATTTGGTCAAAGCCTTACGTGCGCCGCAAACGCGCGGGCGCTGGGGTGAAATTCAACTCAAACGGGTGGTCGAAATGGCCGGAATGATTGACCATTGCGACTTTGAAGAACAAACCAATGTGACCACCGAAGAAGGCCGTTTACGCCCCGACATGGTGGTGCGTTTGCCTGGTGGCAAGAACATCGTGATTGATGCCAAGGCACCGCTGGCCGCGTATTTGGAAGCGCTCGAAACTAATGATGAAGACGAGAAAAAACGCAAACTGGAAAGCCACGCGCGGCAAGTGCGGGAACATTTGAAAAAACTGGGACAAAAATCCTATTGGGAGCAATTTCAGCCATCGCCGGATTTTGTCGTGCTGTTTTTGCCCGGTGAAGTTTTTTATTCCGCCGCGCTTGAAGCCGACCCGTCGCTGATTGAAGCCGGTGTTGATTCGCGGGTGATTCTTGCCACACCAACCACGCTGATTGCGCTGCTGCGTGCCGTGGCCTATGGCTGGACGACACAAGCGCTGACCGAGAACGCTGAACGCATCAGCGCACTGGGGCGTGAGCTATACGAGCGGATGGCGGTGCTGGGTGAGCATTGGGCGAGTGTTGGCAAGAATTTGCAGGATGCGGTGTCGGCCTATAACAAATCGGTTAGCTCGATGGAGCAGCGCGTGTTAGTCACCGCGCGGCGCTTTCGTGATTTGAAAGTGGCACCGGAAGGCAAGGAGATTCGTGACCTGACTCCGGTTGAATTGTTGCCGCGTGATTTGCAGGCAGAAGAATTTTTGCTACCTGCTCAAACATCTATGGACAAGCTCACGTCATGAGCCTCGCGACTCGCAAAATGACTTCCTTCAATGAGGAGGAAGTTCATGTTTGCTCAGGAAATAAATTATTTGGTGCATCACGCCGATGCCGCAGTGTTCATCTTCACCACGACCATTTGCGCCGTCGGTGCCCTGTGTTTGCCGCTGGTTGGCTAGCGTTTTAATACTTGTGGACTACCTTGCGTAGCGACTTGCCGCTTATCCATTTGGCAGATTTGTCCGGCGGGCCGGAAACCCTGGTGCTCTGCCACAGTGCAAGGCTGGCGACCGATTTGCGCCGTGCACATGGTATCCAGCATGCCGCTGCCGGACAGCAAAGCTGGCGTGCCTTGCAAAGCGCGACGATGGCGATGTGGCTTGAGCATTTGTGCTCAGGTGCCTTGCTGCGCGGCGAGATTCCAGCCGAGGGCGTGCCCGGTGTCTTCCTCAACAAATTGCAGGAACGCAGCCTCTGGGAGCGGGCTATTCTTGCCGACGCAAAACTGTCGGCGGTGGCAGCCGAGTTGTTTGATGTCGACGGCATGGCGCAGGCGGCGATGGAAGCGAGCAATCTGGCACAACTTTGGCAACTCACGGTGCCGGACGACTTGCAGACCGAAGAATGGCGAGCTTTTTTACGTTGGCAAACCAGCATCGCAGCAGTCTGCGAGAAGAATCAATGGTGCGCCCAAAGCCGAGCGTCAGCTTGGCGCATTGACTGCATCGCCCGTGGCATTACGGGATTGCCAAAGCGGCTGGTGATTGCCGGCTTCATGGCGCCCGACCCGCAGCTATCGCACTTGTTGGTTGTTTTGGAAGGACGCGGCGTTGACCTGCTCCGACTCGAACTGGGTGGCGCCGACGCGGCAGCTGTGCGTCATCGCGAACTCGCCGATGCGCAAGCAGAATGTGTAGCAGCAGCAAGCTGGGCGGCAGAAAAACTGACTGCCGCCAAGACCGGTAAGCCTAGCGCCGTAACAGTGCGCATCCGCATCGCCGTGGCCGATTTGCCTGCCCGCCGCCACCTGCTTGAGGCAGCCCTGGATGCGACATTGCATCCGGACTGTATCGGTGCGGGGTGGGCCGCCCATGAGCGCGACTACCAGCTCATTGGCATGTCGAACCTCGCCGATCAGTCACTGGTCAATGTCGCGCTGAGTTTGCTGCAGATAGCGGTGCATCCACGTCGAATCGCGCAAGCTGATTTCGGTGCTTTGCTCTGCGCGCCCGGCTGGTCGGCTGATGTAGGTGAGGCCGACGGTCGGGCCCAACTCGAAGCTGGATTGCGGGAGCTATTGCCAAACGTGACGACGCTGGACCGCTTACTTGCGGCAGCGACGCGCTTGAAAAATGAATTGAATATTGCTCATTTGCTGGCAAGCATTTCGTCTGTAGTCGAGGCGACGAAACAGTGGCGCACACAAAGCAAACGCCAGCTACCCAGCGCATGGGCAAAGCAATTTTTGACACTGTTCGAATCACTCGGCTGGCCAGGTGAGCGCCCCTGTATTGGTGCAGAACAAGCTGCCTGCGCTGCCTTGCGCGAAATGCTCAATGGATTGGTGACACTCGATGCCATGCTCGGTCGCGTCGATGCTAGTGTGGTGTTACGCCAGCTGCAGCGACTATGCCGTGATCAGATCTTTCAGCCACCACGCCGTGCGCCAGCCGCCATCGAAGTGTGTAGCTTGAGCGACGCTGTCGCCGCACCCGTGGATGCGCTCTGGGTAATGGGTTTGGTCGAGAGCGCATGGCCGCCATTGCCGCGGCCGAATCCCTTGTTGCCGGCAGATTTACAACGCCGCGCGGGTATCTTTACGGCGCGCGCCGACAGCCTGGCCGAGCAGGCCGGTGTGATTCAAACGCTATGGGAAGGTAGCGCCAAAGAGGTGGTTTTTTCCTCGGCCATGCGTGACGGCGAGCGTGAATTGCGCGCCAGTCCGCTGTTGGCAGCGATAGAAAAATCGCCCCCTGAATCACTCGCAACGGCTACATCGCTTGCCATCGAATCGACGTCTGACGAACTGCTTGAGCGCTTTACCGACGCGCTCGCGCCTGCGGTGACCGAGGCAGAGCGCATACGCGGCGGAACACACTTGCTGCAAGCTCAAGCCATTTGTCCGGCGTGGGGCTTTTATCAATATCGTTTGGGTGGCGGCGTGTTGCCAGCACCAACTGAGGGGCTGGATGCGAAAGCACGGGGTTCCTTGTTGCACAGTGCACTGGAGCTGTTCTGGCGGGATCGGGCGCAAAGTGATTTGCTGCAAATGCATGCCGTCGCGCGGGATGCTGAAGTCAGCAAGGTCGTCGAAACTGCCTTGGTCAACTATGAGCGCCATGCTATCGCCGCTCTGTCACCGCGCTTGCGTGTTTTGGAGCGGCAACGATTGGTGGCGCTGGTGCAAACCTGGCTGGATTTGGAGACGCAGCGCACGCCGTTTCGCGTATTCGCGTGCGAAGAAAAACATGCACTCAATATCGAAGGCCTGCCGGTGCGTGTCATCGTCGACCGGATAGATGAATTACCCGACGGTCGCCTCATCATCATCGATTACAAAAGCGGTCGTCAGGTGTCAGCCAACACATGGTCGGAAGCGCGTATCGGCGAACCGCAATTGCCTATCTACGCGGCGCTGGCGTTTCCCGACAAAGACCTTGCGGCAGTGGTATTAGCGAGAGTCACACCTGACAATCCGGCCTTCATCGGCATCGCGCAGGATGCTGATGTTTTGCCGCAAGTGAAATCCTTGGACGATCAGCGCAAGCGCTATTCGATTAATGAGTTCGCTGATTGGAATGCCTTACGCGAACGCTGGGCGTTACGCTTGAGGGTGGTAGCCGCCGAGGTCAAGGATGGCTGTGCGGCGGTGGTGTTTGATTCCGAGGTAAAGCTCACCTATTGCGAAGTATTGCCGCTGCTACGCGTGGCGGAACGGCGCGCGCAATTTGAGCAACAAAAATGACAGGAAAAATGTGACGATGAAAGTACCAAAGAGAATTGAGCCGCTGATCGACGAAGGAATGGTTGATGAGGTAGTTCGTCAGCTGATGAGCGGCAAGGAAGCCAATGTTTATGTGGTGCGTTGTGGTGAGGAGCTGCGCTGCGCAAAGGTTTACAAGGATGCCGAGCATCGCAGCTTCAGCAAGAGTGCCCAATATCAGGAAGGCCGCAAAGTCAAAAACAGCCGGCAATCGCGAGCGATGGCCAAGGGCACGCGCTTCGGCCGCAAGATGCAGGAAGAAGTCTGGCAAAACGCTGAAGTCGACGCACTGTTTCGACTAGCCGCTGCCGGCGTCACCGTGCCCACGCCCTATGTTTGTTACGAGGGTGTTTTGTTGATGGAGTTGGTCACCGATGCCGACGACATGCCCGCGCCGCGCCTCAATGATGTTGCGCTATCCGAAGCGCAAGCCTTGCAGTTGCACGCCGAGCTTTTGCATCAGGTGGTCATCATGCTGTGCGCAGGAATCATTCATGGCGACCTGTCGGAATACAACGTTTTGCTCGGGCGCAACGGCCTCGTCATCATCGACTTGCCGCAGGCCGTCAACGCCGCAGGCAACCTGAACGCCAGCGCAATGCTGGAGCGCGACGTGGCCAATCTCGCCAGCTATTTCGGCCGTTTCGCAGCGGAATTGCTCGATACGCAATACGGCAAGGAAATATGGCGACTGTATGAATCCGGCAAGCTGAAAACGGATACCGAATTGACCGGAAAAATTGCCCTGGAAACCCGCATCGCCGACGTTGCCGGTGTGTTGGAAGAGGTCAATTTGGCGATCAAAGCTGAAGCAGCGCGGCGGCTGTTTTTGGCGGGTGAGTGATGTGAATTCCTTAAAGGATTTCAATTGAACCAGACGCACAGCCCAAATTCATTCAACGGCGTGTCATCAGCACCAACTGACGAATTGTTGCTGCAAGACACGCAGCATCGTCTTCGAGCGCTCGCGCTGCAATCCTTCATCGTCGAAGCGCCTGCCGGTGCGGGCAAGACCGAGCTGCTGACGCAGCGCTATTTGCGTTTATTGGCCACCGTGGATGCGCCTGAAGAAATTGTCGCGATTACTTTCACCAACAAAG
>JANYAW010000213.1 GCA_025361105.1 Rhodocyclaceae bacterium
TGGCGAATGGGCAATTGCATAGGCGACCTGGCGACATTCTGACGGCGTATTGCCAGCACCAACTGACACGGTGATGAATTTGGTCGCGCCTTCGCCGTCGCGCACGATGGCTTGCGCGAGTTCTTGCGCAACGGCAATCACGGCGTCGCGCACGGGCAACCAGTGCGGCGAATTCTCCGCATCAATGTTCACACCACTCGCGCCAGTCGCCACCACCACAAACGAATCATTGGTCGACGTGTCGCCATCCACCGTGATGCAGTTGAACGACACGTCGGCCGCGTCCTTGGCCAATTGTTGCAACATGTCAGAAGCTATGCCTGCATCGGTGGCGACAAAACCAAGCATGGTCGCCATATTTGGGCGAATCATGCCTGCGCCTTTGGACATGCCGGTTATGGTGACTGTCTTGTCGCCAATCGCAATGCGGCGAGACGCAGCTTTGGCTATGGTGTCGGTGGTCATGATGGCATGTGCCGCTGCGTGCCAACCGTCTGCGCGCAAATCCAATTTCGCGGCGGGCAAGCCGGCGATCAGTCGGTCAACCGGTAAGTGTTCGAGAATCACGCCAGTCGAAAATGGTAAGACTTGTCTGTCCTCACAACCCAACAATTCCGCCACGGTGCCGCAAGTGGTAATTGCGGCCTGCAAACCAAGTTCACCGGTTGCCGCATTGGCAATGCCGGTGTTGATCACCAATGCACGCATGTCGCTGTCGATGGCCAAATGCCGTTGGCATACTTGTACTGGTGCAGCACAAAAGCGATTTTGCGTGAACACGCCAGCAGCACGACTGCCTGGCGCAAGTGCTATCAAGGTCAAATCGCGGCGGTTAGCCTTGCGAATACCCGCCTCGGCCGTGCCGAGTCGAACCCCGGCAACCGGAAAAAGTGCCTCTGGTGCTGGCGTGGAATAGTTAACGGGCATTGCACATCTCCGAAAAATAAAACTTAAACAAGGTCAAACACCAGCGCCCACAAACTACACACGGCACTCGCTCGGGAAGCCACATCCGACATTGACACACGCAGCGACGCGTCGTTCAGACGCAATTGATGTTGCATACGGCGAAAATCCCGATAGGCGTTGCGGACATCGTCACTCAAATTCATTGGAATCAGCTTGAGTTCGGCAGCGATTTTAAGCAGCGCGATGTTACCCAGATTTTCCGTCAACGCGGAATGGATGTGCGCATAACCGAGTACCAAATATTGCACGATGAATTCGACATCGACCAAGCCTCCGCGATCATGTTTCAAATCAAACTCTCTCGCGACTTCTTCGCTTGCCATGCCTACCCTCGGGCGCGTTCCATGCGTATCGAACATTTTGTTGCGCATCGCCAGGACTTCATTCTTCAGCGCTGACAAATCACGCGGTTGCGACAAAACTTCTATTCGGATCCGCTCAAACGCCGCGCCAACTTCCGTATCACCCGCCGAGAATCGCGCCCGCGTTAGCGCTTGATGCTCCCATACCCACGCGGATTCAAGTTGATAGCGGCGGAACGCGGCTAGCGAACTGACCATCAAACCGGATTCGCCATTGGGTCTAAGTCGTAGATCGGTATCGAACAACTGCCCGGCCGAAGTTTTTGCCGACAACCAGGTGTTCAAGCGGGTGCCTAAACGTGCGTAAATTTCGCCCGTGTCGTTACTTATATCGCTGCTGGTGTCGTCATACAAAAAAACCAAATCCAGATCGGAGGCGTAACTCAACTCTTTGCCGCCGAGCTTGCCGTAGGCAATGATGGCGAATTTTGGCGACGCGCTATTTCGCGTTGGTAGCTGCCGCCACACGCGTTCAAGTGCGATTCCCAAAAGCGCATCGGCCCGCACCGAGAGTTCATCGGCGAGGGTTTCAACCGTCAAACTTCCGGCCAAATCCTGCACCAGCAGACGAAAAATTTGCGCGTGATGTTCTTCCCGCATCACGTCCATTTGCCGCTCAACATCAGGCGCGACATCATCAAGTTTTTCGTTCAGTTCCGTCAACAACATGCCATGCCCCAAGGCATTTGCATGCGTGCGTTGATCGAGTAATTCATCGAGCAGAATTGGATGTCGCTGCAAATAATCGGCCGCCCACTTTGAACTGCTGACCAACGCCGCGAGCTTTTCCAGGGCATGTGGATATTGCTGCAGCAATGCCAAATAGGCAGCGCGGCGCGAAATCGCTTCAAGCAAATTCAAACTGCGTATCAAGGTCGCATCGGGATTGGGTAAATGCGCGGCAGCCTGAATTAAACGTGGCACCAAGACATCGAATCGCGCTTTGATTCCACTGTCCATTTGTTGGTAGCGCGCGCCGCCATGCAAAGCGGCGATGCGTTGCATGGCAGTTTGAGGATCGCGATATCCCAAGCGCAAAAAATCGTCGCCATTTTGCTCGGCTTGCGCGTCGTGCCATAAATTTTGCAAGGTATGCACACCGATATCCGGTGCGGCAAACACCGCATTAAAGTGCTTTGAGACGTTGGCGCGATGGTCGTCCAATTCAGCGACCAGCGCTCCAAAAGACGCAAATCCCATGGCGCTCGCAACCATCCGGCGGTCGCCTTCATCATCCGGCAGGCTGTGCGTTTGCGCGTCGTCGAGATATTGCAAACGGTGCTCCAAACGACGCAAAAACTCATAAGCGTTGATGAGCTCATCAACGTTAGCGATTGGCAAAATGCCTTGTGCGCCCAACAAGCGCAACACCGCGACCGTCGGCTTGATTTGCAAGCTGCGCTCACGACCGCCACGTATCAATTGAAATACTTGCGCGATAAATTCGATCTCGCGGATACCGCCAGGACCGAGCTTGACGTTGTCGACCATGTCCTTTTTTGCCACTTCACGACGTATCTGCGCATGCAAATCACGCATCGCGTTAATCGCGCCGAAGTCGAGATATTTACGGAACACAAACGGGCGGCGCACGGCATCGAGGCCATCGTGCGCAGACTTGTCGGCGTTCAAGACCCGCGCTTTGATCCAGGCGTAACGCTCCCATTCACGCCCCTGCGCAACGAAATAATTTTCCAACATGTCCAGTGAACACACCAGTGGTCCTGAATCACCGTTTGGACGCAAGCGCATGTCGACGCGAAACACTAGACCGTCTTCAGTAATGTCATTAATGGCATTGATTAATCCTCGTCCGAGACGAGTAAAAAATTCGCTGTTGGAAATGCTGCGCTGCGTAGGATTTTCGATGCACGTCTCGCCGTCTTCGGCATAGACAAAAATTAAATCGATATCCGATGAAACATTAAGCTCACGGCCGCCAAGCTTTCCCATCCCGACCACCATCAACGCTTGCGCCACACCAGACGCACTGCGCGGTACGCCATAGCGTTCCACCAATGCATCCATCAGCAGCCGCTGTGCAATAGCCAGCGCGCATTCGGCCAGCACGGTCATGGCTTCGGTGACTTCGGCCAGCGATGCCAATCCAGCCAAATCACGCGCCGCGACGCGGCTTATTACCGTTTGTTTCAATTGTCGCAAGCTCGACTTGAGCGTGGCTTCGGTCAGCACTTGTTCGCTCAAATACTGCGCGATTTCCGTTGCTGTCACTGGATCGTGCAGCTTGGTCATCATTGCGGTGGCCAGTTCAGGTCGCCGCTGACTCAATCTTGTCAGGAAACGCGATTGGCCGAGTATGTCGTCAAGTAGGGGCATCGGATAGAATTTAGGAGTCTGTTTCGGCGGCCGACGCGGTGCTTAATTCAAGCTCACAGCGTTGTGGCAACCACGTTTAATTGTAGTCTGCGCCGCACCTGACCCTCATGCCCTTATCCGTTTTTTCCTCCCGCCTATTGCATATTTTTGATCGCCATCCGGCGCAGCCGAGGACATGGTGGATGGCTGGCATTCATGCGCTGGCAATCTTGCTGACGATCATTTATTTCCTCTTTGCGTTGCTGATTCTGGTCTTGCGCTTGGGCGTATTGCCGCAAATTGAAAATTATCGATCCGACATCGAGCAAGGCTTGGGCGAGGCGCTGCATCGTGATGTAAAAATTCGTCATATTGATGCCTATTGGGTCGGCTGGCATCCGGCGCTGACACTGCATGGCCTGGAGATAAAAGATGTCAAAGGTCGCGCCGCACTGGAGTTGGATACGGTCGAAGCAGAGCTCGCGTGGGACTCATTGCTGACTATGCAAATGCGACTTGCGCGCTTGGAAATTCTCGGTCCATCGCTGGTAATACGACGCGACTCCGTGGGAAAAATCTCGGTCGCTGGCGTAGGTGTCGATCAAGCCGCCGAAAGTCTGATAGACCAGCAAACTCGTCAGTTGGTGCTGGCGACACGCCGTCAAGCAGACAGCACGGCATCTGAAGGCGATGCCGCTTCTGATTGGCTGCTGGCCCAGCATCGGATTGTGATTCGTGATGCAAGCATCACATGGATAGACGAATCACGCCAGGCACCGCCTCTGGAACTCAAGCAATTAAATTTTTCGCTGGAAAATAATGGTAATCGTCACCGCTTGGGCCTTACCGCGCAGCCCCCTTTGGCCTTGGCATCGCGGCTGGATTTGCGCGCCGATTTTCGGGGTGAGGAACTCAGCACCATCGCCACTTGGAAGGGCGAAACTTACCTGGAACTTGACTACGCAGATTTGGCGATTTGGCAAAAGTGGATTAGCTATCCAGTGGAATTGCCGCAAGGCAAAGGTGCGTTGCGACTATGGCTGGGGATAGATCAGGCGCGTGTTGAATCGGCCACCGCAGATGTGCGCATCGACAACCTGAAAGTGCGTCTGCGCAAGGATTTGGCCGAGCTCGATCTTGCGCATCTCGAAGGCAGACTTGGCGGTCGACACACCGAGGCAGGGACATCCATCACGGTCAAAGGACTGCGTTTATCAACCGCCGACGGCATCAGCATTGCACCAACCGATGTGAGTTTTTCGTGGGTCGCTGCACAAGCCAAGAAGCCTGCCACCGGCTCGATGACTGCCAACGGGCTTGACCTTGACGCGCTGGCGAGACTGGCCGGACATTTGCCGATTGATGATGTGGTTCGCACGCAGTTGGCAGCCTATGCGCCGGGCGGTTTGGTGCATGATCTGGCGCTGGAATGGACGGGTGAGACGAATGATTTGCAGCACTGGAAAGTCGCCGGACGGTTTGAAAAATTACGCCTCAATGCGCAAGCTAGCATCCCTGGATTGGAAGGCATCAGCGGCACCATCAACGGCAATGAACGTGGCGGACAACTCACGCTCGCCGGTCAGCAAGCGGCGCTGAATTTGCCGCAAGTATTCCCCCAGTCGCGAATCGAACTCACCGCGTTTGCCGCGCAAACCAGCTGGCGAGCAAGCGACAGCAGTCACCGCGATTTGGCGATCACGCTCGACAAGCTCAACTTCGCTAACCAGGATGCGAGTGGCGAGGGCAGCGGGCTTTGGCATGCGAATGGCAATGGTCCAGGCGACATTGATCTGACGGTAAAACTCAGTCGCGCCAAGGCTGATTCAGTCTGGCGATATTTACCGCACAGTGTGGGCGACGACACGCGCAAATGGTTGCAACATAGCTTGAGCGGCGGCACGGTCAGCGATGTGATGATGCGTTTGAAAGGCAATCTCGCCGACTATCCATATCGCGGCGGCAAGAGCGGCACCTTCATCGTCAAAGGAAATTTCACTGGCGCCAATCTCGACTACGAACCGGGCTGGCCAGCGATTGAAAAATTGAACGGCGAGCTTTTGTTTGAAAGCGAGAAGATGCGCATTCGCGCCAACAGCGGACAAATTTTTGGCGCGAATCTGAAGGATGTGACCGCCGAATTACCTGACCTCGAAGCGCCCGCGCAAGTGCTGACCATCAAGGGCAAAGCCGCCGGGCCGACTTCAGAATTTTTGCACTTTGTCGATGCCAGTCCTGTTGCAGAGAGCATTGACAAAGCCACCGAAGACATGCGTGCGGTTGGCAATGGCGAGCTTGATTTGAAACTGGTGATCCCTTTGACTACCGATGCGCCAGCGCGTGTGGAAGGTAGTTATCGCTTCCTTGCCAATCGCCTCATCGTTGATGACGACGTACCGCCGCTGACCGATTTGAATGGCCTGCTCAAATTCACCAGCAGCAGTTTGGAATCCAAAGGTCTGCACGCCAATCTGCTCGGCGCGCCGATGAACGCTGAAATCAAAAGTGGCAGCGATGGCAATGTGCAAGTCAATGCCAGCGGCGAAATTACCGTGGCCGGATTGCGCGCTCAATATCCACTGCCGTTGTTTGACCACTTGTCGGGTGCGGCCAAATGGACGGGCAATATTCGGGTGAAAAGAAAAATTCCTGAGCTGGTCATCACCACCAACCTGGTCGGCCTTGCCTCAAGTTTGCCGGTGCCATTTAACAAATCTGCGCTCGACGCGATACCAGTGCGCTTTGAGCGAAAAATCCCGCCACCCGTCGCGCGTCCAGCCAGTGCGAAGACCAAGCCCATGCCCGAAGTTGCGACGAGTTCCATGGACATGCTGGAACTCAGCATCGGCAAGATTGCACAGCTTCAGTTGCAACGTCGACTCGACGCAACCACTTCGGTCATTACGCGCGGACTGTTCAATATCTCGGCCAGCGGGCTGCCCGCATTGCCCGCCAAACTGCCCGAGCGTGGCATTCAAGTCGCCGTCAATGTGCCACGTGTCGATCTCGATTTTTGGCGGCCGATATTCACTGCGACTAGCAATGCGAACAGCACACAAAAACCTGCCACCACAGAAGCGCCGCACACGCCAACGCTGCCCTTGCAGTTCGATGTACATGCCGACGAACTTCAAGTCTTCGGCAGACGCTTCGGCAATCTGCGCCTGACCGGAACTCGCGCCGACACGCTCACCCGTTTTGCCATCAAAACCACCGAGGTCTCCGGTAATTTTGAATGGGACAGTCGTGGCAATGGCAAACTGAGCGGAAAAATTCCCGTATTCACCTTGCCGGAAGCGGCGGTCGCCAACCGCAACACCAGCCCGATGACGGCGAGTGATTTGGGTCCGAATGATGCTTCCAGCCAGATACCCGCTTTGGATATCACCATCGGCAAGCTGCTACTCAAAGACAAGGAATTGGGCAGTCTGGCCTTGAGTGCCGAAAACACCAACGGTGAATGGCGCGGCAAATTTGATGTGCACAACGAAGATGCCACCCTGAAAGGCACGGCATTGTGGCGGCCCAGTGTGGGACAAAACTCGCCAGTTGGTGCTGGTGACACGCCGTCAGCAAACACCCAACTTACCCGCGCCGCACCAGTCAACACTTCAGTCGATTTTGATGTCGATGCCAAGCATCTGGAAAAACTACTCGATCGCTTCGGCTACGGCGAAACCCTGCGCAAAGGTTCGGCGAAAATCAATGGACAGTTAAGCTGGCAAGGCTCGCCGCTCGCATTCGACTACCCGACGCTCTCTGGAAAATTCAAAGCCGATTTATCTGATGGTCAATTCCGCCAGCTCGAACCTGGGGTCGGACGTTTGCTCGGCATTCTGAGTTTGCAATCCTTGCCACGTCGCATCACGCTCGACTTCCGCGATATTTTTAGTCAAGGATTTGCCTTCGACAGCATCGAAGGCGATGTGGTGGTGGCGCGTGGCGTGTTGGACACCAGCAATCTCGAAATCAGCGGCCCGGCAGCTCGTGTCCTGCTCAGTGGCAGCGTTAACTTGGCCAATGAAACGCAAAATCTAAAAGTCAAAGTTCAACCGGCCTTGGGCGATAGTCTGGCGGTCGGCGCCATGCTGGTGAACCCGATTGCGGGTGCGGCATTGTGGCTGTCGCAAAAATTGCTGAAAGATCCGGTCGGGCAAGTATTGTCTTACGAATATTCGGTGTCGGGAAGTTGGGCTGACCCGAAGGTCATCAAATTTGACAAAGACACCAATAGCACCAAAGCCGATGCCAAACCCGACGCAAAGGCCAACCCGTGAAAATCGCCGCGCTACAAATGATTTCCGGGCCGGAAGTCGCACCCAATTTGGCCACTGCTGCAACGCTGATTGCGCGTGCTGCGGGTGACGGTGCAAAGCTTATCGCGTTGCCGGAATATTTTCCGCTGATAGGCGCGTCGGATGCGGCACGCTTGGCAGTTCGGGAGACCGAAGGCATCGGCCAGATTCAAAATTTTCTGGCCGCCCAAGCCAAACAGCACAGCGTGTGGCTGGTGGGTGGATCGCTGCCCTTGCAGGCCAATGATGCGAACAAGTTGCGCAATGCCTGTCTGGTCTTCGACCCG
>JANYAW010000215.1 GCA_025361105.1 Rhodocyclaceae bacterium
AGGCGAATGCGCTGCTGCCGATGCAACAGGGTGCTTGAAATTGCGGTAAAACCTTCCGACGAGAGAATGACGAGGCGTGCGTCACGGAATAGGTAAAGTTCAAAGAAATTTCCTGGTAGCGAATGCCTTTGATTGCATAGCGTCCGCAGCAGGATCGAGAGCGTGGCATCGGGCGAAATCCAAGGAATGCTGCCTCGTCAGCACCGAGTGTCGAGGCCGTTCAGTCTGACCGTAATAATTGTCCTGATTGATTTTTGAACGATAGCCCATAAACTCTATGGGTAAGGGAATGGTCAAGCCGCTGCAACTTAACGATGCCGGCCTTCTGAAGAAGCTGCGCACCATTGCAAAGGAGAGCCTTCGTGGCGGTTGCTATCGAGCGGAGACAGACGATGGACAAGAGGTAGCCGCCTAATTTTCCGCTACTTCGCCCACAGCAGGAGCGCGAGCATGGCAAGAACGATATCGATGGAGGATTAACGGCGTGTCACCAGCACCAACTGAGCTAAGGATGAACGCACAGCGCAGCTACCGCTATTACGATTTCGTTATGGCGGCATTCGTCTGTGTGTTGCTGTGCTCGAATTTAATCGGCGCGGCCAAAGCGGCGCAAATCAGTTTGCCAATTTTCGGCGAAGTCAGCTTTTCAGCTGGCGTTTTGTTCTTCCCAATCTCATACATCTTCGGCGACATCCTCACTGAAGTTTATGGCTATGCACGTGACCGCCGCGTAGTCTGGGTGGGTTTTGGCGCGCTGGTATTTGCTGGCGTGATGGCAGCAGTCGTTGTCGCATTACCGCCGGTACCGGATGATTTCAATCGCACTTATCAAACGCATATCGAAGGTGTATTTGGTAATACGTGGCGCATAGTTGCCGGTTCGATGATTGCGTTTTGGTGCGGCAGTTTTGCCAATAGTTTTGTGATGGCAAAAATGAAAATCTGGAGCAGCGGAAAATGGCTTTGGACGCGCACCATCGGGTCGACACTGGTCGGCGAAGCGGTTGACTCCGGCCTGTTCTACGTCATTGCGTTCTACGGTATTTGGCCAGATGCGCAAGTAGCCACAATCGCACTTGCACAATACGTGCTCAAGACCAGTTGGGAGATTGTCATGACACCCGTCACTTATCGTGTAGTGGCTTTTCTGAAGCGCGCCGAGAACGAAGATTGGTACGACACCGACACCAATTTCACGCCGTTCCGCGTGCGCGTTTGAAGCTGCGGTTAGAACCTGTTTATGCTCTCGCTGGCGACCTGGAATATCCACAAAGGATTTTCGCAATTTAATCGCCGCGTGGTGGTGCACGAGCTGCGCGAACGCTTGCGACTGCTCGATGCCGACATTGTTTTTTTGCAAGAAGTACAAGGTCAACATCTCAAACATCCGCACCGGCATCGCAATTGGCCGGACGCGCCGCAGCATCATTTTCTGGCTGAAGAATGTTGGCCGCATCACGCTTACGGCCAAAACGTCGCCTACGATCATGGTCATCACGGCAACGCGATTTTGTCGCGCTTTCCTATCGTGAGCCAACACAACCAAGACGTAACGCATTTTCGTTTTGATCAACGCGGTCTGTTGCATTGTGCGATAGCTGTTCCGCATATACCGACACCGGTGCATTGCGTTAGTGTGCATTTGTCGTTGTTCGGTGGTTCGCGCAAACGGCAGCTCGCCGCCTTGGTAGACAGAATCGAGGCGGTAGTTCCAGCCGATGCGGCACTGGTCATCGCGGGCGATTTCAATGATTGGCGCAATCAGGCCGACGCGCTTCTGGCTCAACGACTAAACCTCAGAGAAGCTTTTGCTGCAACACCCGGCCAGCGTCCGGCAAAAAGCTTTCCGGCGCGCCTGCCGATATTGCGCCTTGACCGAATTTACGTGCGCGGATTTGACATGCTTGAACGCAGTGCACACCACGGCGGCGCATGGGCCGGCATTTCTGATCACGCGGCTTTGTTTGCACGAGTGAGCGCTTGCAGTGCCTTGAATGACGGTGTGCTATCAGCACCAACTGAGGCGTTGCAGTGAGCGAATATGTACCCGGCAATCAGCTTCAACTGCTGTGCACGGGCGGCGAATATTTCCCCGCGCTGCTTGAACAAATTGCCCAGGCAAAAAATGAAATCCGGATGGAGACCTACATCTTCGAGGCGGATGTAATTGGTCATCAGGTGGCCGGCGCCTTGTGCGCTGCCGCCAAGCGCGGCGTGACGGTGCATTTATTGGTTGATGGCTTTGGTGCGGCAAAGTTGGACCATGGACTGGCGCCGGAAATGCGCAAGTGTGGCGTCGAGATTCAGATTTATCGACCTGAAGTGGGCCGTACGCAGTGGCGCAACCCCTTCCGTCGCCATCGCCTGCGTCGCTTGCATCGCAAGCTGTCAGTGTTCGATAGTCAAATCGCGTTTATCGGCGGCATCAATATTGTCGACGACAGTGAAACGCGAAAAATCGCACCGCGATTTGACTACGCCGTGCGAATTGAAGGCCCGGTAGTCGCTGACATTCACGCAGCAATGTTGCATGTTTGGCAGATCGTGGCGTGGGCGGCGTTGGGTATGCACCGGCACACAACCCCTGCGCCGGCCATAAGCGACTTGATCCCAGAACCGGCACCAGCGGCACCTGCAGTGGTTGGCAATGTGGCGGCTGCGTTGGTTATCCGCGACAACATGCGGCATCGCCGCGATATTGAATTGGCCTATCTGCATGCGCTACAAAATGCACAGCACGATGTGCTGATCGCCAACGCCTATTTTCTTCCCGGCACACTGTTTCGCCGTGCGCTGGCCAATGCGTCACGACGTGGCGTGAAAGTAACGCTGTTGTTGCAAGGGCAGATCGAATACCCCTTGCTGCACTACGCCACACAGGCGCTGTATGCACGGCTGATACGGGTCGGCATCCGCATTGTCGAGTATCGCCACAGCTTCCTGCATGCCAAAGTTGCGGTGATTGACGGCCACTGGGCAACGGTGGGTTCGTCGAACATTGATCCCTTCAGTTTGCTGCTATCACGTGAGGCCAATCTGGTGATCGACGATGCAGCATTTGCTGCGCAATTGCTAGCCAGTCTTAACGCAGCAATGGAAACCGGCGCCGTCGAAATCCGTCCGCAAGACCTGCGTGCGCGTAGTTGGCTGGCGCGCACAGCGAGCCAGCTTGCCTACGGCATCGTGCGTTTGGTTATCGGCTTCACCGGCTATGGACGCCGCCGGCGGCGGTGAAGGCTATTTGGCCAAATAATTCATCAAGGTGGTGGCGAATTTTCCATACGGCGGGGCGAGGAATTTCGCGAAACTGAAAGACGGCTGGTAATACACCGGGCGCAATTTCGAGAAAGTAATGAAGCCTTCGCGACCATGATAATGGCCCATGCCGCTGGGACCAACACCGCCGAATGGCAGGTCGTGTTGCGCGACATGGAACAGCGCGTCGTTCACCGACACGCCACCCGACATAACGCGATCGATCATCATCTGGACGCGTTCGCCGTCGTTGGAGAATGGGTAGAAAGCCAAGGGACGCGGACGCGCATTGATGTAATCGATGGTCTCTTCGAGTTTCTTGTAGCCGCGCACCGGCAGGATGGGGCCAAAAATTTCCCGGGTGGCCAGGTCGCTGCTATCAGGCAAATTGAGCACCAGGTGCGGCGCAATCTTGCGCGTTGCCGCATCCCATTTCGGCCCGGGCACCAATTGCACCAGCGTTGCACCTTGCGCTTCGGCTTGCTCCAGCGCACCGGTCAGGCGTTGGAAGGAGCGATCGTCAATAATCGAGGTGTAGTCGGTAGTCGAGATTTGCGGATAGCGGGTGACGACAATTTCTTTCGCCATCTCGACGAATTCAGCAATCTTGTCCTCAGGCAAAAACAGGTAATCCGCATTGGTGCAAATCTGGCCGGCATTGAAGCATTTGACGAACAAGATACGCTCGGCGGCTTTTCGCAGCGGGAAGTCGTCGCACACCACCACCGGCGATTTGCCACCCAGCTCCAAGGTCACCGGGCAAAGATTCTGTGCCGCCGCTGTCATTACCGCGCGACCGGTAGTGCCCGAACCGGTGAACAAAATATGGTCAAACGGCAGTTTGGAAAACTCTATCCCGACGCCGCCGGTTTCATCAAAAAAAGCCAGCTTCTCTTTAGGGAAGTACGCAGGCATTTTGGCGATCAAAAATGCTGCCAGATTGCGCGAATTTTCGGACATCTTCACCATCGCACGATTACCGGCGGCGAAAATACACACCATCGGCACGATGCTCAAATTGATCGGGAAGTTCCACGGCACGATAACGCCAACCACGCCAATTGGCTGAGGAATGACTCGGTTCTTTG
>JANYAW010000219.1 GCA_025361105.1 Rhodocyclaceae bacterium
CCAACGCGAAGTAGCAAGCCGCGCCGCAGCACCGGTCAGGCCCAGCAGCACGGCCAACACTAAAGACATCAGCGCAACTTTCAGCGTGAGCAAAGAGCCTTGGAGAATGGCGGGGAAATATTCGATTAGTTCGTTCATACGAAAACGCTGAGGCGAAAACGCTGAGGCGAAAAAATTTGCCGCCGCTTGCGAACTACACAGGCGGCGGCGGAACTAGTCTGAATACCAGCGACTAACAAAAACTTATTCGCCGTAAATATCGGTGGTCGGGAAATATTTCTTGCGGATGGTGTCGTATTTGCCACTCGCACGCAACGCCGCCAGTGCTTTGTTCATCTGTTCTTTAAGGTCGGTATCTTTCTTGCGAATCGCGATGCCGATGCCCTCGCCGATGACCGCTTTTTCTTCAGCGGTCTTGCCGAACAAGCGCTCGCCGGCAAAAGCATAACCCTTGCCCGCCGGGGTATCGACAAAGCCACCAAGCGCCTCAAGATAATCAGCAAATGTCGCATCCAGACGACCCGCTTTCAAATCAGCATAAGCTTCGTCCTGCTTGGCATAGCGAACAATTTTCACGCCTTGTTTTTCCCAATACTTGGTCGCGAAATTATCCGCCACCACGCCACGCTGAACACCAACTTTTTTGCCCGTCAATGTTGCAACTTCAGGTTTCAGTGTCGAACCCGCTTTGGCAATCAATGACAACGGTGAAGAATAGTATTTGTTGGTGAAATCGACCTTGGCTTTGCGCTCGGCGGTAATCGACATCGAAGCCACGATCGCATCGAACTTGCGCGCCATCAACGCCGGAATCATGCCGTCCCAATCTTGTTTCACCCAGGTGCATTTGGCTTTCATTTCGGCACAAATCGCGTTGCCGATATCAATGTCAAAACCGTTGAGCGACCCATCCGCCGCAAGACCGTTAAAAGGAGGATAGGCACCTTCACTGGACAGGCGCACGGCAGTCCAGTCCTTTGCCTGCACGCCGGTCATGACCAACGCCAGCAAAGCGCCGGCGGCAATTAGCTTTTTCATAAACACCTCGCAAAAATGTGAATCGGGGAAACGAATATGGCGCAACGACATCACAACGCGCCGACCAGCAAGCGAACCGTCGCAATCGCTTGCGACGGTGAGCCAAACAACTGTTTTGATTGTACATGCTGGAGGCGCGGGCCGGAGTCGAACCGACCTACTCGGATTTGCAATCCGGTGCATAACCGCTTTGCTACCGCGCCATTTCCATTGGCCACAAATCTACAGGCTCAATCGAAAAAGGGAAAGCAGATTTGCTTTCCCTTGAAGACTGGAGCGGGAGAAGAGTCTCGAACTCTCGACCTCAACCTTGGCAAGGTTGCGCTCTACCAACTGAGCTACTCCCGCAGAATAGGCGCGCATTATAGCGGCGGGTGTTTACCTGTCAACGACTATGCGCAGCAATCTCCGGCATGGCTTTACGCAGGTAATAAATCATCGACCACAGCGTCAGCACCACGGCAATCCAGAGCATCCATGTACCGAGCAACTGGGTGTCAACCTGCCATCCTGTCGGACCTAGAGGGTCGTGATAGAGCAGCAGCGGGATGGAAACTAACTGTGCAGTGGTTTTCAGTTTGCCAATGAATGACACGGCGATACCTTTTCTGGCGCCAATATTGGCCATCCATTCGCGCAGGGCAGAAATCGCTATTTCGCGGCCGACGATGATGAAGGCGAGGATGGCATCAACACGCCCGAGTTTGACCAGCATGACCAGTGCTGCGGCTACCATGAGTTTGTCGGCAACTGGATCAAGGAAGGCACCGAAGGCTGAGGTTTGGCCGAGCTTGCGCGCCAACCAACCGTCAAACCAATCGGTAATCGCCGCGACCACAAATGCGGTCGTGGCAAAGAAATTCATTTCGGCGATTGAAATCGGTAAATAGTACACGCCGACCACGACGGGAATCAAAACAATACGCGCCCATGTCAGCAGCGTCGGGATGTTGACCGGCATCATGATGGTGTTCAGTGAAGTTGTTGATGAATCGCTGTGGCAAGGCGCAGCGAGATTCCATCGACGCGGCACAAGTCTTCCACCGTCGCCGCCTTCACGCCGTCCAGCCCGCCGAACTGTGCGAGCAAGCGTCTGCGCCGCTCAGGCCCGATGCCTGCAACATCTTCAAGCTTGGAGCGGCCACGTACCTTGGCGCGGCGTGCGCGATGTCCGACAATGGCAAAACGATGTGCTTCATCGCGTATTTCCTGTATCAGGTGAAAGCCCGGATGATCCATGGCCAATTGTAGCGGCACATCTTGCCATCCATCCTGACCATGCACAAACAAGGTCTCTAAGCCATGTTTGCGTCCCTCACCTTTGGCCACGCCAATGCTGAAAAGTTGCCCCAGTCCCAGCTCGGTGAACACCTCGCGTGCAATGCCATGTTGGCCTTTGCCGCCGTCAATCAAAATTAAATCCGGTGCAGGGATTTCACCGGTGGCGACCCGCTCATAACGGCGCGTCAGTGCCTGGCGCATTGCGGCGTAGTCATCGCCGGGCGTAATGCCTTCGATATTGAAGCGCCGGTAATCAGATTTTTTCATCGCGCCATCGACACACACTACACAGGACGCGACCGTGCCCTCGCCCATCGTGTGGCTGATGTCGAAGCACTCAATACGATGCGGCAATTCGGCCATGTCGAGCGCGACACGCAATGACTCCAGCCGACCACCAGTACGCGCTTTGGATTGCCGCCGCGCCGTCAACGCGAGCTGGGCGTTGTTCTGCGCCATCTGCGCCCATGCGCGCTCCATCTCGTTTTTTGCTGTACCGACGTTGAGATGTTCGACCACTTCAAGCAGCGGCCACGGCTCAACGATGATGCGTGCCGGTGCAGATTGGTTGGCGTAATGCTGCTCGATAAATGCACTCAAACCGTCTTGCGGTGTGAGTTCGGAACCGCTGGAAATTTGCGGAAAATGCGCGCGATCTCCGAGATGCAAACCGCCACGTATCATCGCCAGATTCACACATAAATCGCCGCGATCCACCACCGCCGCGATGATGTCGACATCGTGATCTTGCGTCGAGCTAACGTACTGCCGATGCAATACCGCTTGCAAGGAGCGCAGTTGATCGCGCAGCAAGGCGGCGTTTTCAAATTGCAATACGTCCGCCGCTTGCGCCATTTGCGCGCTGAGCTTTGCGATGACTTCGGTCGGTCGACCTTTAAGCAGCAGGGTCGCCAAACGCACATCAGCGGCATATTCGTCATTGGACACCAGCCCGACGCAAGGTGCTTTGCAGCGTTTGATTTGATGCATCAGGCAAGGCCGTGAACGATGTGCGAACACGGCTTCCTCGCAAGTGCGCAGCAGAAAAGTGCGCTGAATTAAATCAATGCTCTCACGCGCAGCCAAGCCACTGGGGAACGGGCCGAAGTATTGCGATTTTTTTTCAAAGCTGCCGCGGTGATAAAACAGTCGCGGAAACTGCCCGCCGGAAAGCGCGATGTAGGGGTAAGACTTGTCATCGCGAAACAAAATGTTGTACTTCGGCGCGAGTTTTTTGATCAGCGTATTTTCAAGAATCAGCGCCTCGGCTTCCGAACGTGTAGCGGTGACTTCCATGTTGGCGACTTGCTGCAACATCAGCGCGATGCGCGGGCTGCTGACGTTTTTTTGGAAATACGAGGCGACACGTTTTTTGAGATTTTTCGCCTTGCCAACATAGAGCACTGCACCATCCGCCGCGAGCATGCGATACACGCCGGGCTCCTCGGTCAGCGTGAGCAAAAAATGCTTGGCATCGAATTCGCCAGTTGGGATTGGTGCGGAGTCTCGGCTTAGTACAGCCGAGCCGCTACACGGGCGCAAAGCAGTGCTTTGCGAACCCCCCGTTTCGCCGCCGTCATCTTGGTGCTTGGGTGGGGAACTGTTCATTCGTAATAGCATACCGACTCCATGAGCACTCGCCCCATCCGTTGCGATATTTTCTGCACCGTCATCGACAATTTTGGTGATGTCGGTGTTTGTTGGCGGCTGGCACAGGAGTTGGCGACAGAGTTTGGTTGGCAAGTACGTTTGTTGATTGACGATGCTTCCGCACTGGAATGGCTTGCGTCGCCGTCGCAGCGAGCGGCATTGAGCGTCAGCGATTTTCACCGTGCCGAATACGAAAATGCCGACGTCGTCATTGAAGCTTTTGCATGTGAAGTTCCGCAAGCATTTCTAGCCGCAATGGCAGTGCGAGAAATGCCTTTGGTTTGGCTGAATCTGGAATATTTGTCGGCGGAAAGTTGGGTGACGACATCACACGGTCTTGCATCGAAACACCCGCGCCTGCTGCTGATCAAATATTTTTTCTTCCCCGGATTTGATGCAAAAAGCGGTGGCCTTATTCGCGAGCGCGACTACGACACACGACGTTTGGATTTCGACGCGACGGTATTTCGCAAGCGCTGTGGCTTGCCGGTCGCGATGCAAAACGAAACAGTCATTTCACTGTTCTCCTACGCCAATGCACCACGCGACACGTTGTATGCAGCATGGGCTGCCTCAGCCACACCGATATTGGCGATACTTCCGGGCAACAAGGATGCACCGTGGCAACGCGGCAATTTGCGCGTGCATCCGCTGCCATTTTTATCGCAGCGCGAATACGATGAATTGCTTTGGCTATGCGACCTAAATTTCGTGCGCGGCGAGGATTCTTTTGTCCGTGCGCAATGGGCCGAGAACGCCATGGTGTGGCAAATCTATCCGCAGGAAAATGACGCGCATTTGGTAAAGCTCGAAAGTTTCCTTGATTATTATTTGCCAGTTGGTGCTGGCGACACGCCGTTGCGCGACTTCTACCGCGCCTGGAACACCCAAGGCATTCCGGATTGGCAAGCCTTCGCGAAACAACTGCCGCTAATCAACAGCCAAGCCAAACACTGGGCCGACACGCTGCGCCAACATCCTGATTTAGCGACAAATTTGGTAGATTTTTGTCTGACGCAGCTGAAAATCGACTAAAATAGTCGGCTTTCCAAATCCCGTTTCGCACTAAAGAAAACCCGAGAACTCACTATGAAAATTGCTCAAGAACTTCGTGCTGGCAACGTCATCATGGTCGGCAACGACCCGTTGGTTGTGCTCAAAGCCGAATACAACAAATCAGGCCGCAGCTCGGCAGTGGTCAAATTCAAATTCAAAAACTTGTTGTCCGGCGCGGCCTCTGAAGGCATCTACAAGGCCGACGACAAGTTCGACCAAGTCGTCCCCGACCGCAAGGAATGCACCTATTCCTATTTCGCCGACCCGCTGTATGTGTTCATGGACGAGGAATATCACCAGTACGAAGTCGAAGGCGATAACCTCGGCGATGCACTTAATTACCTTGAAGACGGCATGATGCTCGACGTAGTGTTTTACGACGGCAAAGCCATCTCAGTCGAGATGCCCAACAGCGTCGTGCGCGAAGTGATTTACACCGAGCCCGCCGTCAAAGGTGACACTTCCGGCAAGGTAATGAAGCCCGCAAAAATCAGCACTGGTTTTCAATTGCCGGTGCCGATGTTTGTCGATATCGGCGACAAAATCGAAATCGATACGCGTACGGCCGAGTACAAGAATCGCGTGAAGTAAACTCGCCGCAACTCGTCAAGCAAAGGGCAGCCGAGGCTGCCTTTTTCTTTGTCACTACTGCGACCACAAGGCCATGCGTATAAGCGACCTGAAACTGCCACTTGATCACGATGATGATGCGCTGCGCATCGCCATCATCGCCAAGCTCGGCATTTCGTCCGCCGACTTGGACTTGTTGAGTTTCACTATTTTTCGCCGCAGTCACGATGCCCGAAAATCATCGGCGATTGCGCTGATTTATAGCGTCGATGTGGTCTTGAAGGATGAAGCACAGGCGCGCCAACGCTTGCAAGGCGACCGGCAAATACGCGACACGCCGGATATGGAATACAAATTCGTGACGATGGCCAATAGCGCTCGCACGACAAAGCGTCCGGTCGTTATCGGTACCGGACCCTGTGGCCTGTTCGCCGGGTTGATATTGGCGCAAATGGGCTTACGCCCGATTATTTTGGAGCGCGGCAAAGCTGTCCGCGAACGCACCAAAGACACTTGGGCACTGTGGCGCGGTGGCCAACTCAATCCCGAATCGAATGTGCAATTCGGCGAGGGCGGTGCGGGAACGTTTTCGGATGGCAAGCTTTACAGCCAAATCAAGGACCCGCAATATCGTGGCCGAAAAGTGCTGACTGAATTCGTCAAAGCTGGTGCGCCAGAAGAAATTTTGTACGTCGCCAAACCACACATCGGCACCTTTCGTTTGGTGACTATGGTGGAAAACATACGTGCGCAAATTCACGCTTTGGGCGGCGAAATTCGCTTTCAAAATAAGGTCGAAAAAATCCTCACTGAAGCCGGACAAGTGCGCGGTTTGCAATTGGCCGGTGGCGCGCAAATCGATTGCGATCATGTCGTGCTCGCCGTCGGCCACAGCGCACGCGATACCTTTCAAATGCTTTTCGATTGCGGTATTCATATCGAAGCCAAAGCATTCTCAATCGGCGTGCGCGTTGAGCATCCGCAATCGCTTATCGACACCGCTCGCTTCGGCAAAAACGCCGGACATCCACTGCTCGGCGCGGCCGATTACAGCTTGGTCCACCACTGCGGCAACAATCGTTCGGCCTACAGTTTTTGCATGTGCCCAGGCGGCACCGTGGTTGCTGCGGCCTCTGAGCCGGGTCGCGTGGTGACCAACGGCATGAGCCAGTATTCACGCAACGAACGCAACGCCAACAGCGCCTTGGTGGTCGGCATTACGCCCGCCGATTATCCCGGCAATGCACTGGCCGGAATCGAATTTCAACGCCATTGGGAAGCACTAGCCTTCGTCGCCGGTGGCAGTGATTACCGCGCGCCCGCGCAACTGGTTGGTGACTTCATTGCAGGCCGCGCATCGACCGAATTAGGTTCAGTAGTTCCGTCATACACCCCGGGAATCAAGCTCACCGATTTGACGCAATGCCTGCCCGATTTTGTGGTCAGCGCACTGCGCGAAGCCCTGCCCGCCTTTGGCAAACAGATACGCGGTTTCGATATGAACGATGCACTCCTCACCGGCGTAGAAACCCGCACCTCATCGCCCGTCCGTGTTACCCGTGGCGCAGATTTTCAGAGCATCAACACGTGCGGTTTGTATCCGGCTGGTGAAGGTGCAGGCTACGCAGGTGGGATTTTTTCAGCCGCGATTGACGGCATTAAAGTTGCTGAAGCGCTGGCTTTGGATTTAATCAAGTAGCTGGCGTTTGCCAGTTGGTGCTGACGGCACGCCGTCACACCTACACCCCACCCACCACAATCTTCAGCGCCCCACCCACGCCTGCCCATTGGGTAGCTTCATCGTTCAGCGCTGCGGCTGTCAGCGGTGCGGCGCTCAAGCGTTGGGCATCGAGTTCCAACATGAAGCCACTGCCGAAAAACGACGCGGCGATTTTTGGTGGCGGCGCGGCATCGTGCGAGCGATGTAGCAGCACGGCAATTCGCAGGCAAAAAATCAGTGTCCATTCCGAGGCTTCGCCCTTGAGTGGTTGTGCGCGCTCTAATTTGCCGCGATGCGCCAGCACCATGCGCGCCAATCGCGCTTGGTCGCGTTTGGAAAAGCCTGGCATATCGGCGTGCGAGAGGATGTAGGCGCTGTGTTTGTGATAGCTCGAGTGGGCAACCGATACGCCGATTTCATGCAGCTTGGCGGCCCAGATCAGGAATTGCCGATCCGGATGATCTTCGTCAGCCGTCGCTGGAACTAGTTGGTGCAATAAGTCGACAGCGGTGCGTTCAACACGCAAAGCTTGCGCCGGGTCGACTTGATAACGCTGCATGAAATGTGTGACTGTGGCGGCGCGCAAGTCTTCGTGGTGATAGCGGCCAAGCAAGTCGTACAACACACCCAAGCGCAGCGCGCCTTCGGAGAATTCCATCTGCTGCAAATCGAGTTCCTTGAACACCGCCAACATGATTGCCAGCCCGCCGGGCAACACAGGGATTCGGTCGCTGCGCAATCCATCCAATTTCACGCGCGACAAATTGCCTGCATCACATAAAAAATCGCGCAGCTTTTCCAACCCATCGCGGGTGATTCCATGTTTGCAAAAACCATTGAGTTCGAGCAAATCAATCAGCGCTTTGGCCGTGCCTGATGAGCCGATGGCTTCGTCCCAGCCCAGTTCACGAAATGGATGCACCATCGCTTGCAGCTCGCGTCGCGCCGCCAGCTCGGCTTCCTTGAAGGATTTACGGTCGACGCGGCCATCGGGGAAAAATTTCAAGGTGTAGCTCACGCAACCCATGTAAAGCGATTCGAGCACCAGCGGATGCATGTCACGGCCGATGATGCATTCGGTTGAGCCGCCGCCAATGTCCACCACCAATTGCTGGCGCGCCGGATTGGCTAGGGTGTGGGCGACGCCGAGATAAATCAGCCGCGCTTCTTCGCGTCCGGCAATCACTTCAATCGGGAAACCCAATAAATGCTCGGCACGCTCAAGAAACTCCGGTGCATTTTTCGCTACGCGCAAAGTGTTGGTGGCAACCGCACGCACCGCATCCGGGGCAAAACCACGCAAGCGTTCGCCAAATCGTGAAAGCGCATCGAGGCCGCGTTTTTGTGCCGCTTCATCGAGACGCTTGTGCTCGTTTAGTCCGGCAGCGAGGCGCACTGATTCTTTCAATCCATCGAGCGGATAAATCTGATTGCCTTCCACTCGTCCGACTTGAAGGCGGAAACTATTGGAACCCAGGTCGACGGCGGCGATCAGTTCAGAACTCATGCGCGGATTCTAACCAGAGCCATCGGCTGTCATGCATCTGCAATCAACTTGCCACATAATCCTTGCATCGTCATGCCGTCGCTGCTCGCCTGGTCCCGTATTTTTGCTCATGAATCCTCCAACAAACTCCCCAAAACAGAGCCGTCACTACGGCACTGAACACTTTCTCAATCGAGAGCTTTCACTACTGGCTTTCAATCGCCGCGTTTTGGCGCAGGCTGCTGACGACACTGTGCCCTTGCTTGAACGGCTGCGATTCCTGTGCATCGTCTCATCAAATCTTGACGAATTTTTTGAGATTCGCGTTGCCGGACTCAAAGAGCAAATCAAGCTCGCTGCGCGCTCGGTCGGCCCGGATGGTTTGCTACCCAAGGAAGTTTTTCGTCGCGTGGTGCGCGAGGCGCACGAACTGATCGCCGATCAATATCGCCTGCTTAACGATGTCATTCTGCCCGCGTTGGCCACCGAAGGTATTTGCTTCCTGCGCCGCAATACTTGGACGCCCGAGCAAGCCACATGGATACGCGAATTCTTTTTTCGTGAAGTCATGCCGGTGCTCACGCCCATAGGACTTGACCCGTCGCATCCCTTTCCGCGCGTGCTCAACAAGAGCTTGAATTTTGCGGTCGAGTTGGAAGGCACCGATGCCTTTGGCCGCAACTCCGGCACCGCCATCGTGCAAGCACCGCGCGCGCTGCCACGAGTAATTCGCTTGCCGTTGGAACTTACTGGTGTCGACTATGGCCACGTATTTTTGTCGTCGATTTTGCATCAGCATGTCGATGAACTTTTCACCGGCATGAATGTGCTGGGCTGTTATCAATTCCGCGTCACGCGCAATTCCGATTTGTTCGTCGATGACGAGGAAGTCAAAAATCTTCGCACTGCGTTGCAAGGCGAATTGCCGCAGCGACATTTTGGTGACGCGGTGCGGCTGGAGGTCGCCGACAACTGCTCGACGCCGATGACCGATTTTTTGATGACCCAATTTGGCCTCGCCCGCGATGACCTTTATCGCGCACCGGGCATCGTCAATTTGGTACGCCTTATCGCTGTGCCCGACGCCGTTGATCGACCGGATTTGAAATTTGCTCCATTCGAACCCGGACTGCCCAAGGCATTGACCAAGCGCTTTGATATTTTTGCCAGCATCCGCAAGCAGGATATTTTGCTGCACCACCCCTATCAGTCATTTGATCCGGTCATCGAGCTGCTCAAACAGTCAGCCGACGATCCCAAGGTGGTGGCGATACGCATGACGGTGTATCGCACCGGCACCGATTCGGTGTTGATGGAACACCTGTTGCGCGCCGCCCAGAAAGGCAAGGAAGTCACCGTCGTGGTCGAGTTGATGGCGCGCTTCGACGAGGAAGCTAATTTGTCGATCTCGGCCAAGCTCGAAGAAGTCGGCGCGCATGTGGTGTACGGCGTCGTCGGCTACAAAACCCACGCCAAAATGCTGATGGTCTTGCGCCGCGAATCAGGGGTGTTTCGGCACTACATCCACCTCGGCACCGGCAACTACCACCCGCGCACCACACGCTTCTACACCGACTTCGGTTTGCTCACCTGCAACCCCGAAATCGGCGCCGACGTCGCGGAAATTTTCAAACAACTCACCGGTCTGGGCAAAGCCGGACGGCTCAAACACATCTGGCAAGCGCCGTTCTTTTTGCACCAAAGTATGGTCGCCGCGATTCAAACCGAGACCAAGGCCGCACGCGCCGGGCGCAAAGGTCGCATCATCGCCAAAATGAATTCCCTGCTCGAGCCGGAAATCATCGCCGCACTCTACGAAGCCAGCGCCGCCGGCGTGAAAATTGATCTCATCGTGCGTGGCGTGTGCGCCCTGCGCCCGGGCGTGACGGGTCTTTCGGAAAACATCAAAGTCCGTTCCATCATCGGTCGCTTCCTCGAACATCACCGCATCTTTTATTTCTTCGCCGATGGTGAAGAGGTCGTGTATCTGTCGAGCGCAGACTGGATGGAGCGCAATTTTTTCCGCCGTATAGAAATCGCCTTTCCTATCCTCGACGCCCGCGCCAAACGCCGCGTGTTGAAAGAAGGCTTGCGCGCCTATCTCGCCGACACTACGCAAGCATGGGAAATGGATGCAAGCGGTCAATACGCTCTGAAAACCAGCACCCGCCGCGTTTGTGCGCAAGACATGTTACTGGCGGATATGCGAATCGCGGAATGAGTTTGGACTTCTGCGCTACGGCTCGACACCGACCACATCATCGGCCTCAAACTCATCTGGCACAGTTCCATCGCCTATGCCGGTAACCATGGCGGCCATGCAGTCGCTTTGCTTGACAAAATACTCGGCACTAATGGGGTCAAAAAAACGCTGCCCAAGAGCGACAGCACTGAAGTTGATGCGGTGAAGGTTTGGTTTAGTCATCACAAAGCTACGATAAAAAATAATTTGAATTCAACAGAACGGCGACAGCAATCCTGCTTACATGGTGTTCCAAGCTGTGCAATATCCGTCTGGTGAAATTTCGTCGTCGTCGGGAATCACTTTGCATCCACCCAAATCATGTTCAGTTTTTCCGGGGATAAATTCAAGACAACTTGCGCAGCTATTTCCGTTCTCTGGTTTGGCTTGGTACTTCAACTGGGTACGAATCGCTGCGTTCGTCGCCGCACTGGCAAACCGGGATACGACAACGATAGGAATTGCTGCCAGCGCAACACCAACATTCTTTAATAGCTTTCGGCGCGTCAGCACTACATTCATGATGGCTATCCCTTCCGCTGCAGAGTTTTTCAAGATTGATTTAGAGCTGCCATAACTCAAGCATTCTCTTGCCGATCTACGGGCGGTTTGACTGGAACCCAGCGCGGCAGCATAGAGACAAGGACGCCGTCCTTGAGAACGCCATGATGGTAAATCGCCGCAAGCGCATGGAACCCAGCAACCCAAAGAACTGCATCACCAAGCCAGGTGTGGATTTCGGCAATGATCGCGCCAAGCTCATGCGAAATTGCAATGGGTGGCTGAATCTCTATGCCCGCCAACAGCGTCAAGGGATGGCCTTCGAGCCACGCGCCTGCAATTGCCGACAAAGGAACCGCAAACAGGAGCAGATACAAAATTCCTTGGGTTGTTTTCGCGGCAATAAACATCCACCGCTTGTCGATGGCAAGACCAGGTGGCGGTGCGACTCTATGCCAGAGCAGGCGCAGCATCGTCAGCACAAAAACAATCAATCCAAGGGATTCATGAATCTGCCGATCAAAGTCGCGGGAATGGGCATAGACACGTTGCTCGGATCCCCCCGGACCATAAATGAACGCCACCAGGACGACTAATGCGGTGACCCAGTGGAAGACTTGAGAGGTAATTCCGTAACGATTATTCATCGTAATATTATCAACCATGATGTAGCCAAATTTGAGGTAAAAAAATGATTGCCAGAATTGCATGCGCGACTATCTACCTGCTATGCGCGACCGTACTGACCAGTGCGATCCTTTCAACCGAAGCACTGGCGCAAACGGAATTGGTCAAGCACAAGGTCGTTTTCCAAGTCAGTGACAGTGATCCTGCGAAGTGGAATCTCACACTGAACAATGCACAAAACGTCCAGACTGACTTGGGTGCCGATGCCGTAGAGATTGAAATTGTTGCCTATGGACCTGGCATAGGAATGCTCAAGGGCGACTCCCCAGTGAGCCAACGAATAGCGAACGCTATGCAAAAAGCTGTCAAAGTGGTTGCCTGCGAGAACACCATGAAGGCGCAAAAGCTCGCACCTTCAGACATGCTGCCGAATATTGGCTATGTACCTGCGGGCGTGGTGGAACTGATACAAAAACAGCAACAGGGGTACGCCTACATTCGACCTTAAACGCCCTGCTGCACCACTCCTGCAACGATCCCGCTGCTACCCACCTCGTTCGGCCTTGAAGATGCCCCCAGCGAGCGATTGATGCGTATCAATGCCATTACCGGTGGCTAATGCTATGGTTATTCATGGCGAAGAAATTTCCAATTCATCCAAAACACCCTGAACGTATTTGCTGGGGATGCGACAGGTACTGCGCGAGTGATGAACTCGCTTGTGGAAACGGGTCAAACCGGACACAGCATCCGGTCGAACTTCTTGGAGAAGATTGGCTAGAGTTTGGCGACTGGGCTATCGATGGCAATGCCGAAACAGTAGAGTTGAAGGCTCATGACTTCTGAGACACCGGTGCTTCGAGCTATCTAGCCAGTTGGTGCTGGTGATACGCCGTTGGTATCGAACAAATCCAAAGCAAGAGATTCACCAAACACCACGTCGGCACTTCCCCTGTGGCAGTAATTTGATTGTCTAATCGGTGCTCATGGCCGCTCAACGTCGATCGGCACACAGATGACTGGATGAGGTCCGACGTGGCA
>JANYAW010000221.1 GCA_025361105.1 Rhodocyclaceae bacterium
AATCTTCCAAACCTTTGCGCATCGACACGATTACCGCATCCAAACCAAATTCTTCAATGGTCGCCAGCACCCGTTCCTCCATGCGGCGACAAGCGAACAACTTGGTTTTCATGTCCTCGAATTGCAGCTTGGGCTCGCGGGTGGAGTTTTGCAGAAACGTCACCAAGTCTTTTTTCAACTCATAGTTTTCGACCACTTTAAAGGGCGACATTTTCAGCCCTTCTTCATAAACCGATTCCGCCGCTGAAGGCATGCCGCCCGGTTCAATCGCGCCGTTCTCGCCTTCATGCACGGTCGCACCGGCCCACGCCACCAGCTTGCCTTGATAAAAAATCGGCAGTATCAAACTTTGATCGGTGTTGTGAATATTGCCGTAACGCGCATCGTTATGAATGAAACCATCGCCTTTGCGGATGCCCACTGTTGGGTCGACGCTCCAGTATTTATTGATGAATTTCACTGGATGATGAACCAGCGAAGCGAACAGCAACACACCGCCCGCGCTGCAAACGCCCAGGTCACCACTGGCGGTGAACACGCCGGTAATCAAATCGCCCCATTTCGCTCCGGGCGCTGCGCCCATTTGTTCAAGCATTTCAAATGATTCATTTGCCCCCGCTTGCAAACGATCACGAATCAAGGCTTGAATCGCCGGGTCGATTTCCTTTTGCATCGCCGCTTCTTCGAGCGCTGTGCGCGGCGAGATGTCGTGCTCTTCCATTATTTCCGGATCAGGCCCCAAGAACAAAACGTTCTCGGCCAGAAACTGATCAATCAGCATTTGCTCGCGATCAACCAAGCCAGTATTTTCCATTTTTCCCATTTTCTTTTCTCCGTTCGCCATCTGCGCTGTCTGTCGTTGGCGCGTTAGGCCATCGCCGTTTGTTTTAATTCGCCTTTGGCGCGTTTACCTAATTTGGGTAAGTCAGTACCTACGCGCAAAAACCACGCAGCACCATGCGCACCAATTTCAACGCGCCAACCGGGTTCAACTAAATAAGTGGTGGTTGCGGAAGTAATCACCGCCGGACCTGGAACTACGGTGCCGACCGGCAAATCCACGTGCTCATAAATCTGCGTCTCTACCGCTTCGGCATGGCCGACGAAATGGCATTTACGCGAGCCAGATGACGTTGGTGCGGCGAGTTTTTTGTTTGAAGGTGCGATGCTGCCAAACTTCACCGTTTCCAATTCAACATAACTTTGCACACGTATCGTATTGATGCGTATCCCTGCTTCGGTCGCCTCACTGCCCTTGCCGAAACGATTGCCATAGTCGACCGAGAATTGATTGATGATGGTCATCACATCGTCGATTTGTTCGAGCCGTGTCTTGGCAACCACTACCGTTGTTTGTGCAAGCTGGTTGCCGTAGCGCAAATCCAGTTCCAGCCGGTGTTTGATGTCTTCGGATTTCATGCCTTGTCGCAACAGATCCTGCCGTCCGGTGTTCTCAAGCTCTTCGACCACCGCATTGAAGGCCGCGTAATCGCTATATAACTTGCGCGTGTTGCTATCAAAAATCCACATGAACAGAGAACGCTCGTGAATATGCAGCTGATGCATATTGCCTGCACCGACCGCCGAAAATACCGAGCAAAACGGCGGTACCAGAATCCTGTCGATGCCTAGTTGATTGGCGATGCCGCAACCGTGCAGCGGGCCATTGCCGCCATAAGCGAGCAGCGTGAAACTGCGCGGGTCGTAACCATGCGCGCGGAGTTCGGTTGAAATTCCGTTGGCCATATTGGCATCGACGCGACGCTTCACCATCAAGGCGGCCTCAACGACAGAGCATCCCATCTCTTCGCAAATTTCGTCGTCCATGACTTGTTTGGCGCGCGCAGTTTTTAATTTGATTACACCACCCGCATAGTTGTCTGCCGACAAATAACCAAGTAACAAATCTGCATCGGTCACCGTCGGCTTCATCCCGCCCCGGTCGTAGCAGGCAGGGCCAGGATCCGAACCGGCGCTAGTCGGGCCAACTTGAACGGTGTTGTACATTCGGTCGTAACGAACGATAGAACCACCGCCGGCGCCTAGTGTCACCAAATGGATCATCGGCACCGAGACCATCCAGCGCTCTATCACCGGATTGAAATCGTAATGTTTGATGCCGCCTTCAACCACCAAGCCGATATCAAAACTAGTGCCGCCCATGTCGGTGCAGATGACATTGCCAAGGTCGGCTTCCAGCGCCAAATGCTCTGAGGCGCTCACGCCAGCAACTGGACCGGAGTGAATCGTTTGCAGTGCATCAGTGGAATTGAGTTGCGCCATGCCGCCGGAGTTGTGAATCACCAGCATGGGCTTTGTGTAGTTGGACTCTCGCAAATTTAGTTCGAGCGATGACAGTCCGTGATACATCACGTCATGCAAGAAAGCATCAATGATCGCCGATGAAGTACGCACATATTCGCCTTTGCGTCCCGCAACTTTATGCGACATGACTATCGGCATCGCGCCCAAAAGATGCTCGGGATATTCTTCCAGCAAAACTTCTTGTACGCGGAACTCGTGCGCCGGATTGGCTACGGAATTCACCAGCGCAACGACAAAAGATTGCGCGCCACGGTCAACCAAGTCACGAATTTTGGCGCGTAAATCGTCTTCATCCAAGTCCATCAAAATATTGCCGACGGCGTCCATACGTTGACGCACGCCAGCAATCATCGGAATCGGTACCAGCGCATCGGGGCGACACGCGCCGGGCAAATCCTGCTGCGCGCGGGTGTCCAAACCTTCACCGTAACCGCGTCCGCGTGAAAGTGGCACAGTGCTCTCAAACCCTGCGGTGACCAGCAGCGCGACTTTGGGACCTTTGCGTTGTATCAAAGCGTTAGTGCCTAGTGTCGTGGCGTAGCGCACTGAGTCGACTTGCGAGAGCACGTCGAGCATTTCCAAATCAAGTTTGGCGCAACTGGTTTGCAGCGCCTCGCGAAAACCCAGCGCCAAATTGTGATGCGTGGTCAGCGCTTTGGATTCAACGTAATGATCACCCCAGACCAAAAAGCAATCAGTGAACGTACCGCCGATATCAACTGCAACTCGTTTCATATCAGTGTGCTCCGTGCTTGTGCGAGTGAGTATGCGCACGACCACCGTGCGAGTGCGCGTTGTAATCCACCCCCGCTGGTTCGGGACCGCTAATCTTGGTCAGATCAATCGGTTTGCGCGTCGCCCATTGCGCTTTGAGCGCATCAATATCAAATTCCAAATCATTGAGCGGCGGATGACCTGGTGGCAGATATTCGACCTCCATCATGGTGCCGCAATCAGGGCAGTAATATTCAACAATCTGTACCCAATTTGGGTCCGGCGCGAAAGTGAATTCATAGGCCGGATTCAAAATCGGTTTGTGAATTTCGCGCGGATCGCGTGCATACGCCAGTAGACCTTCCTTGTAGGGCTTGCGTGCTGAACCAATCACATGCGAGCAGACACGGCATTCCCATTGCTCGCTTTCCAAATTGATTTCCAAGTACTCCGTCATGGGGACTTTCATTTTTTCTTCGCTCCGTTGGTCGCATCGCCTTGCACGCCTTGATGGGTGAGCACAATGTCATGGTTATCGCTAATCGAAAATTTCCAATTCTTCGGCACTTGGCAAGTGAAATAGGCTTCCTCCAAAATCGCTGGTCCCACGCCATGTTCGCCCGCCTTCATGTCTTCGAGCCGATACAGCTTTAGCGCGCCGCGTTGGCTATTGGTGCTGGCGTTGGATTGCGCTTTGCCTTCCAGTTGTTTCATCGAAAAATGCGGAATGGTTTTGGTCGCCCGCACTTCAACGCGCGGATGGTCAGAGGCTTTGATGCCGGCTGGCAAACTCGCTGCGCCGTTGAGTCGGTGCGATGCTTCGACGTCTTTGCGCGTGAAGTTCACGGCACGCTCCACCGAGCAATCGGAAATATCAAATCCTTCAGCAAACATGTCGCGCTTTGCCCGCGTTTGCAAGTCCGCCAGTGTGCTTTCCAACCCCTTAGCCGACACGTCAAGCAAGGCACCTTCGTACACGTGCGCGATGTCGCTAAAACCAATACCAAAGGCGCTGAACACAGCGGCCAGATGTGGCACGATAATTTCGGCAATGCCTAGTTTTTCGGCCACGCCACAGGCTGAAATCGGGCCGGCGCCACCAAAGGCCAACAGCGTGGTTGCGCCAGAATCTTTCAGGAACGGCTCTATAGTCGATGCAATACGCTCTTCATATGCGCGCTCCATATGCTTGATTGCTTCATCAACGCTAATGCCCAATGGCTTGGCCACGTTCTCGTCAATCGCGGCTTTGGCGCGTGCCGCGTCGAGCTTCAAATTGCCGCCGAAATAAGAATCAGCATCAAGCACGCCGAGTAACAAATAGGCGTCGGTAATCGTCGCCTGTCGCCCGCCGCGACCGAAACACGCAGGGCCTGGCGTGCTGCCAACACTCTCTGGACCGATTTTGATCGCGCCGTTTTCAACACGGAAGACTGAGCTGCCGCCCACACCGAAACTTTCTACTTCGGACAGCGGGAAGGAGATGCCGATAGATTCGAGCTGACCCCAACGACGCTCGCTCACTGTTTCGTTTTCAACCAAACCGATATCCGTCGTCGTGCCGCCGACATCCATCGTCACCACGGCTTTGCGGCCATAGTGCAGCGCGATAGCTTTCGCGCCTTCCATACCGCCACGCGGCCCCGAACCCCAAGTTTTGAGCGCCACGCATTTGGCGACGCGAGATGAAGTGCCGTCGTTGCCGAAAATCAGCAGTGGGTTTTTTGCCCGATGTTCGCGCAGCACATTTTCTGCGTTGTATAAAAATCGCTCCATCGCTGGATGCAAGAAGGAATTGAGCAATGCACTCCAGGTGCGCCTTGCTGCATCGTGATCGTCGGACAATTGATGCGAATACAAAATCGGCACCGCGCCCAACATGTGGCGCGGATAGCGCAGCAAGGTCACTCGCTTCATGCGTGCCTCATCGGCGACCAAAGCCTCGCCATTCAAACTCACCACGATGCGATTCGCACCTTGCGAAATCAAATCGCTAACCGATTTGCTGACGTTGGCCTCAAAAGCTTCACCGCTCAAGCTCAAATCAACTTTCGCGCTACGCACGCCGACTATCGCTTCGAACAATTCGCCCTCGTGCTCATTGCGAATTAATTTCGTAACGTCGCTACCTTCAGCCAGAATCAATCCCAGCCGGGGGCCGATACGCTGCACCACGGCGTTGGTGCCTTGTGTTGTCGAATAGCGAATGTAGTCCACTTCCTCCAACAAAGTCGCCAACTTGGGCTCGCCATAAATTTTGCGCGAAGCTTCGCGCAAAACTTCAACAAAACATTTCGTCAAATCGTGTGGCGTGGTCAAAGTCTTCGCGTGGAAAACTTGCGAGCCGTAAATGACGCATGCATCCGTCAAAGTGCCACCGTTATCAATACTTACCAACATTGCCATAGCTATTCACCTATCGTGATTGATGTCACTCAAAACCGTGACTCAGTATTCCTCGAACAGGCAAGGCAGACAATTGGGGCGATTACCCTACGCATCAAGGGTTAACCCCCTCGTGCAGTGCAACATCGCGATTGACTCGCTGTTGCGTCCACTGCTACGCCAGTTGGTGCTGGTGACACGCCGTGGCGTGGCACCGTGTTCGATTACACGCCGTTGCGTGACACCGCGTTTGATTAAACGCCGTTGCGTCGCTAATTTTTCGTCAGCACTTGTTGCAACAATTCCGCAATCGAATTCGCGCCCATTTTTTTCATCAAGCGGCTACGATGAGCTTCGACGGTTTTGTAGCTGATGTCGAGTTCGCGCGCGATGATTTTGTTGCTTTGCCCTTCAACCACTTTGTCCATAATCTGGCGCTCGCGCGTAGTCAAGCTGGCGAGCTTGATCGAGTAGTCGACTTGCTGTTTGCATCTATCACGGATGCAGGCGTCGAGCGCAAGCGCCTGGCGCACGCGGTCGAGAAATTCCTGGTTGTTATAGGGTTTTTGCAGGAAGTCGAACGCCCCACCTTTCATGGCACGCACGGTGAGTGGCACATCGCCGTGGGCGGATAAAAAAATGATCGGGATGGTGCCGCCAATCCGATTGAGTTGATCCATCAACTCGGGGCCACTCATGCCGGGCATGCGCACATCGAGCACCAAACAACCTGGACGATTTGGCGTGTAGCTGGCCAAAAAGGCTTCGGCCGATTCAAAAGTTTCGATACGCAATTGAATGGATTCAAGCAGCCAGCGCAATGAGTCGCGCAACGCGCCTTCATCATCCACAATGAATACCGTTTGCTCGCTGGCATTTCGGCGTGAGATCGCGTTGGCTTGTGTGTTCATTTGTGTATTCATTTTTCGGCCGGTAAAGTAAAACGAAATGTGGTGCCACCGTGGACATTTCCGCCCGCAGTCAATCTACCGCCGTGCGCTTCAATGATGGAGCGGCATATCGCCAAACCCAACCCGAGGCCGTCTTGTTTGGTGGTAAAAAACGGTGAGAAAATTTGATGCAATTCGCGTTTGGAAATACCCGGCCCGCGATCTGAAACGCTGACTTCGACCCAGCGCCGCTGATCCCATTTGGTGGTGACTTCGAGCATGCGCTCACCGACCGGCGTTTCACTCATCGACTCAATACCATTTTTGAGCAAGTTGAGCATCACTTGGGTGATTTCCAGCGGATCGACTTTGAGCGTGGGCAAGCTATCACTCAATGCCAGTTGCATCGTCACACCCAGTTGCCGTCTTTCAAAATCAAGAAAACCTATCATCTCTTCAACGATGGCATTGATTTGTGTAGGCACGCTGGCAGGCTCGGCGCG
>JANYAW010000268.1 GCA_025361105.1 Rhodocyclaceae bacterium
CCGATCTCGGTACCAATTCCTCTCAAGCTTGAACCCGAAATTGCGATCACCGACTTCACCAAAATTGACCTGCGCATCGCGCGCATCGTCGATGCGCAACAAGTTATCGGTGCCGACAAACTGATACAGCTGACCCTCGACATTGGCGAAGAAAAACCGCGCAATGTTTTCGCCGGTATCAAATCCGCCTACGACCCTGCAGCCTTAGTCGGACGACATACCGTGATGGTCGCCAACCTCGCGCCGCGCAAGATGAAATTCGGCTTGTCGGAGGGCATGGTCCTGGCCGCCTCGGGCGAAGACTCACTAGGCTTGTTTTTGCTCTCGCCCGATGCAGGCGCAACGCCGGGTATGCGCGTGAAGTGAGCGCGACCCCTGCCCACGAGGTGCGGCACTTGTTGATTACCGGTTCCGTGCAGGGAGTGGGCTACCGCTGGAACATGGTGCAACAAGCGCAACACCTCGGCCTGAGCGGATGGGTGCGTAATCGCAGGGACGGTAGCGTTGAAGCGTTAGCGAGCGGCGACAACGACTCACTCGCAACGCTGATCGCATGGGCACGAACCGGCCCGCGAGGTGCGCAGGTCGAATGTGTGCACGTTGAGCGACTTACGCAATACAAAGATTTGGACGCACGCTTTATTCAAATCGCTACGGCGTGAACAACATCACTTAAAGCGCACTAGCGCCCGTTGAAGCAGCATCATTTGCTGAAATCATGATCTAGATCAAATGCGATTTTTCCTGCAACGGTATAAAGAGATGAACCGTTGATCCGTAAGTTCGAGACAGGAAACTCACCATGAAAGCTTCAACACTGCAAACTCAATGCCGATACTTTGAGTTGATACCTTTCTTCGTTTGCTTGATGATTCTGGGGTCAATCACGCTCTCGTTCGACGCACAGGCCTTGCCTGCCTTTGCACGCCAAACTGGTCAAAATTGCGTGTCTTGTCATGCGGGTGGTCAATTTCCTGAACTCACGCCCTACGGTCGTATTTTCAAGATGACCGGCTACACAATTGGAGAGCGTACATTGCCGTTCTCGGCGATGGGCGTAATCAACGCCGCTTCGGTGGCAGATAGGTCAAAGAGCGATTTACCTGCGGATGATTTTCAGAAAAACGGCAATCCCGTATTTTCTTCCGCCAGTTTGTTTATTGCAGGAAAGGTGACGGACAACATTGGCTTGTTCTCACAGATTACCTATGACCACTATGCTGGACAGCATGCCGATGGCAGCTTCTACGGCCACTCCTCCGCCGACAACATTGATCTGCGCTACGCCGATCGATTTGTGAATGAGCGTTCTGATTTGATAGTCGGAGTATCGGTCAACAATAACCCGTCAGTGAGTGATCCATGGAATACCGCCGCCGCGTGGATGCAATATGTGCCCGCAGCGAGCCTGACGAGCCACCAATTCACCGATGCCAACACGCCGTATCCAGGCAATAGCACAGGCGGCAACATCGCAGGAATTAGTGGCTATGCGTATTGGAACGCATTGGTCTATGCCGAACTCGGCACTTACCAAACCGCCAAGGGACTTTTCCGTCCGATGAGCGCAGGTATGCCCGCTGCCGAAACCACAAAATTGAAAGGCAGGAACAACCCCTATTGGCGTCTTGCGCTGACACATGAATGGGGACCACACAATGTCATGGTCGGAGTGAGCGGAAATTATGCCCATATCTATGATGACCCCGCCGATACCACGAATCCCAACAGTGTCCATCGGGTAAAGACGACGGGCGTGGACGGGCAATATCAATTCTTGCTTGATCCGCATACGGTTACAGCGCAGATTGCCTATACGAGACAGCGCACAAATTATTCTGCCAACGAAATCGCCGCTAATGCCGGAGTCGGATCACCCTTTGGTTTCTTTGCCGCAGATGGAATCACGTCATTGCCAGATGCCAACTCGGCGGATACGACCAATACATTTCGTACCAAGCTATCGTACGTCTATCAAGCCAAGTACGGTGGCAGTGCAGCCTATTTCAATTTGAGCGGTACCACCAATACGGCGAACCAGAGCTCAGGTTATGACAACACTGCGACGATAATCGTCGATCCCGGTACGAGTCGCGTCAACAGCAATTTTTCCGGAAACCCGGCGATGCGGGGAATGACCTACGAATTGTTTTACACGCCTATCCAGTACGTTCGCCTCGGTGGGCAATACACGGCTTACAGCAAGTTCAACGGAGCCTCCAGCAACTACGACGGATTGGGTCGGAACGCCAAAGACAACAACACACTTTTTTTATACGTGTGGGCGGCCTATTGAGTTGTTGTCAAAACCTGTTCGGCATTCACTGCATACCTTGACAAATTTGCCACAGCATTCGGAGACTGTTCATGAAACCCAATCATATGTTGCTTGCAATGACATTGACATTGACAATAATGGCGGCGGCATGCACCAGCATTGAACGATCGCGCGACTTAGCCAATCCTAACGTATCGGCGCAAACCCTTGCTGAGCAGATTTGCTCAAATTGTCACGGTATCGGAGGTCGTTCGATCAGTCCAAATTTTCCGGCACTAGCAGCGCAGCAACCCGACTACTTTATCAAAGAGGTGAAAGAATTTCGGAATCACTCTCGCTCTGATCCGGCAGGCTTCGAATATATGTGGGGACTTAGTCGTAGCTTGACCGATGAACAAATTGCCGGGTTGGCGGCTTACTATTCGCGACAACCGGCAGCTTCTCAGAAGACATCCGAGGCCAGCGGATTAACGGCAGCGGGTCAGGAAGTGTTCGAAAAAGGTGTTGCGAGCAAGAATATTCCAGCGTGTAGCGTGTGTCATGGCGCTCAGGCGCAGGGACAGGGAGGCGTTCCCCGGCTTGCAGGACAACATGCGGATTATCTTGCCAAACAGTTGACGGTATTTCAACGGACGGACGCAAGACCCGAAGGCAGCATTATGAAGACAATCGCGCACGACCTGACGGAGCAAAACATCGAGTCTGTCACCGTCTTCCTTCAGGGATTGTCAGCGAAATAACTCAAATAGCTAACGTCCGCATAGTGCCAATGACTCCTCCGGTCTGAAGCACTCATCGCTGATCCGCCATCTCGAGAACGATGACATCGCGTCGCCGGCATGACGGCGTGTGGTCAGCACCAACTGACGAAAATTGGGCAAAAATTTTGCAATCAGAGTCCTCGTTTAATCATCGCGACAAGTTGATCAAGCGCAGTACCCCAACCGCTTTCAAAGCCCATCGCCGCGTGCTTTTGGCAGCCCGCTTCATCTGCGTGAATGACCGTGGCCGTGTAGCGCGTCCCGCCTGCGTGATCGGCCAATTCGATCATTGCGGTGAACATAAAATTCACGTCATCACTCCCGCAAGTCGGGCTAGGCGCACTGGGGCGAAAGCCCGGTAACAGGGCGTTGGTCCAGACCAGTTTGGTCTGCACGATGACCTCCAGATAACAGCCAGCATTGGGAAATTCCTGACCTTCTGGCGACTGCATGGTGGTGCGAAAAATTCCGCCCGGACGCAGATCGATTTCGCAGTCTATGGTCTTCCACGGCAAAGGACAAAACCAGGGCTTGAGCAGTTCCGGTTCCGTCCAGGCACGCCACACCAAAGACCGGGGCACGTCGACTATGCGCTCGAAGGTGAGATCCAATTTGGCATCAGGTTGATAAGTAGGTTTCATTTCTTTGCTCCCTTTTTTGAGTTTGCATGCAACGTGTGTAAGTAGTTATCCAGACGATCCAGCCGCGATTCCCAAACCTTGCGCTGATCTTCAATCCAGTCGGATGCCAAATTCAAAGGTGCCTCCTGCAACTGACAAGGCCGCCATTGCGCGTTCTTGCTCCGACTAATCAGCTTGGCCCGCTCGAGCACCTTTAGATGCTTGGTAACTGCGGGCAGCGACATGTCCAGCGGCTGCGCCAGATCGCTCACCGTGGCCTCGCCTTTGCCCAAGCGCGCCAGCATCGCCCGCCGCGCAGGGTGACCCAGCGCCATAAAGATTGCATTCAATTCGGCTTTGTAATTAACCATATGGTTAAATTAAACAGCATGCACTCTTCTGTCAAGCGAAAAATCTTCGTGAGTGATTTGTTCGGAAATGTCACTGCCGAATGTAAATTGATACAGATCGCCGATTGAAAACTGAGACACCAGTCACGTTCAGCTTACTAGGCTTCTACTATGCACCCGGGTCAGTGAATTCCAGCGGCCTTTGCCAATTCGGCCTCATCGCAACCAATCAAAACCGCATTGGTTCGGGAACTATCAAGCAAAGCAGCCTCGAATAAGTATTCGCTACCATGGACCCACGTGTGAGAAATCTCTGCGACACAATATGTCGTGACCATCGATCATCATTCAATCTATCTGTGATAGTGGACGGAATGAAAATGAATGAAATCGGGATGTTGGGCAGCTCATTCATCTTCGTTTTTGCGCTGAGCTTCCAGCAGGAGAACATCCACTACGGCCGCTACTGTCTAGCAATCATCAATTCTGCATGTATTGCGTCGCTCAATTTGTTTGTGGTTGCGGTCGGCGCGCAGGCGTCTCCCACTGAAATGATGGCCTTCATCATAGGACAACCGTTGGGTACTGTAGCCGCGATGTGGTTGAGCAAACAACGATTGAGGCATCAACTACATGAGCCGTCCTCAGCGTCGGAACCGGGACGTTATGAATATCGGCGACACCCAGTACGAAGTCGTTCTCGTAAGGACTTACCGTAGGTTCACTGATAAAGCTCTGTCCGTCGACGGCTAACAAAGCTCGTGCTGTACTGGCAGTGATTTGAAAATGCTCATACTTAGGTCACCGGCTTGCCGGTCATGCGCGCCGACCATCAATATCCAAGCCAAAGTAAATATGCATAGACTGTGTCTTTTCGTCGGCAGGCCTCGATAGCGGGAGACGCTGATCGAGACTGCCTCGACTTGCTGCAATCCATTGACACACCGCGACGCAATCTGTCGCATAGTGAACCGAAAATATCCTCCCTACTAATAAGAGGAGTTAAAGAATGGCCATCGGAAACGCGATACAGCGTGGCTCAGTTGTCTACATCTACGATGAAAAAAATTCACAAATTGCATCGATCTCGGCCGGTAACGGACCCAACGATGGGTTAAAAGGCTATACCTCCTCAACAGTGAATATCCGTCGCGGATGGTCGATCTATACCTACAACGAGAAGGGTATGCAAATTAGTAGTGTGAGTGCCTAATGGGCATCATGAAGGTGCCGCCATGGTGCTCACTCAGGCCTCACCGCAAGACAGGCATTCTTGGTGGCCAAAGACATCAAAAATTGCCCATCGAATTTACTGAATTGGGGCAGAAATAGGCCCTCTACATGTCTACTGTCCGCACCCACTACGACAATTTGCAAGTTGCGCGTTCGGCAAATCTTGCGGAAATTAAGGCAGCGCGCCGCCGGTTGATTCAGCAGCATCACCCGGACAAGAATCTCCACCAAATCAAAAAAGCTGAGAGGCGGTTCAGACTAATTGAAGAGGCCTACAAGGTGTTGGCGGATTCAGAACGGCGACGCGAACATGACGGGTGGATCGCGCAAAGAGAGGCCGAATGCCGGCATGAGCAATCAGTCGCAGAATCGCGATCACTCGAAAGCAGGACAAATCTCGACCCGCTTTACGAACAGGCTGTAGCAGTTGTTGTTAGCCATAACCAGGCGTCAATTTCACTGATTCAGCGCCATCTGAGGATCGGCTACAAACGCGCTGAACAATTAATAGACATGATGCATCAGGAAGGTTTGATAATCCCTGCGGACGAGCTTGCCTGCAGTGACACGTTTGAGCAAGCTCGCCGAACACAACCATGGCAGGATTCGGCACATTCCAATCAAGATGCTTTACTCGATCGGGACGACATCGAGATGTCAGCAGCTGCTCATTTTTTGATTGTTGTGATTGGTGGCGGTATCACGTTAAGCAGCTTTGGCTATGGGTTGGAAGTGGCAGCAGGAATAGCGCTGACGGTTCTTGTGCGCTTGTTCGTTCCCACCACGCGG
>JANYAW010000321.1 GCA_025361105.1 Rhodocyclaceae bacterium
TGGCGAAATCAAACCATGCCACCCCCGGTGCGCGAGCAATGACCAGAATTTCCCGACCAAGAATTTCGAGCGAGCGTGAATGCCCCTCGCCACCCGCCAGATGCTTAAAAATTGACTCCATTTCTCCAAGCGTAGTGGCATTGGTCGGTACCAGAAACGTTTTCGCTCGCACTAGTGTTCTCATGCGGTAGTCGATGCCGGCATCCAGCTCAATAACATCCAATTTTTCTTCCAAAAGCGCAATGGTGGGCAGGAAACGCTGGCGGTGCAAACCATTTGGATAAAGCTTCGCCGGTGGGTAATTCGAAGTAATGCAAAACAACACGCCGGCATTGAACAGTGCTTCCGTCAGCCGACCAAGTATCATTGCGTCAGCGATATCAGAGACGTGAAACTCATCGAAGCACATCAGTCGAGTTTGTTTGGCGATATGCGCCGCGACTTGCGCTAGCGGGTCAGATTGATGGCGATGGGTTTGCAGCAAGGCATGCACTTCCTGCATGAAGGCATGGAAGTGCACACGACGTTTGCGGGTGTAGGGAACCGCCGCGTAGAAGCAATCCATCAGGAAACTTTTGCCACGCCCCACACCGCCCCAAAACCACACGCCACGTGGCAAATCAGGACGGGTGAGTAATTTTTTGAGTGCTGAACTACGTGCGGCTTTGAAGCTAACGAGCTCATCGTAAAACTTTTGCAATCGCACGGCTGCAAGTTGTTGTGCGGTATCGGCCACGATGCCACGTTCGGCCAAGGCGGCATTGAAGCCGTCGATCATTCCTTGTCTGGCGATGCGGGCCATTATCGGCAGTTAAGCGTTCGCAAGCAGCGAATAACAAGGCGCTGCTTGCTGCATCATGTGAGGCACAGAAATCAGAAATGCAGCGGTCGCTTGTCGACGGCTAGCGATGCTTCGTGCATGACTTCCGAGAGCGTCGGGTGCGCATGACAAATTCGCCCGATGTCTTCCGACGAGGCGTTGAATTCCATCGCCACCACAGCTTCGGCAATCAGCTCGGAAGCGTTATTGCCGATGATATGTACGCCAAGGATGCGATCTGTTTTGGTGCACGCCAGCATCTTGACGAATCCGGTGGTATCGCCTTGCCCCAAGGCGCGACCATTGGCCGCAAAGGGAATTTGTCCGACACGATATTCGGTACCTGCGTTTTTTAACTGTTGCTCGGTCTTGCCCACCCAGGCGATTTCGGGATGCGTGTAAATCACCCACGGCACGGTGTCGATATTCACATGACCTTTTTGTCCGGCGATACATTCAGCAACCATCACGCCTTCTTCCATGCCCTTGTGCGCCAGCATTGGGCCGGGAACCACGTCGCCGACGGCCCAGATATTGGGCAGATTAGTGCGGCATTGCGCATCGACGGCGATGAAGCCACGCTCGTTGATGCTTAGTCCTACCGCCTCGGCACCCAGCCCGGTGGTAAATGGGATTCGACCAACGGAAACGATGAGCCGATCACATTCCAAAACTTTGGATTCATCGCCCAATTCGTAGGCGACGCTCACCCCTTTCTTACCCGTCGTGACTTTAGTGATCTTCACGCCTAGCTGAATTCCCAAACCTTGTTTTTGGGTAAATACTTTCCATGCTTCCTTGGCCACTGCGGTATCGGCTGCCGCAAGAAAGTCCGGCAAGGCTTCGAGTATCGTGACCTCAGAACCCAAGCGTTTCCAGACCGAGCCGAGTTCCAAACCGATGACGCCAGCACCAATAACACCAAGACGTTTGGGCACTGAATCAAAGGCCAACGCGCCAGTGTTGTCGCAGATGGTGACGTTATCGACGGGGATACCCGGCAGATGCCTTGGCTTGGAGCCGGTCGCCACGACAACATGTGTGGCTTCCACAATCTCGCCATTCACATCGACTAACCAACGATCATTTTCACGTCCGACAAATTTTCCGTGACCGGCTAGCAAAGTCACTTTATTCTTTTTGAATAAACCTTTAATGCCGCTGGTGAGTTGGTCGACGATATTGTCTTTGCGCTTGACCATCGTTGAGACATCAATCTTGACCGCGCTGGTGCTGATGCCATGCATGCTGAAGGAGTGATTGGCTTGATCGAATAATTCTGAAGATTGCAGCAGTGCTTTGGACGGAATGCAACCGACGTTCAAGCAAGTGCCGCCGAGCCGAACTTGGCCTTTGGGATCCGCGTAGGAATCGGATTCGATGCATGCGGTGGCAAGGCCAAGCTGCGCGGAACGAATTGCAGCGATGTAGCCACCCGGGCCGCCACCGATGACGAGGACATCAAATGTTTTGTTAGCCATGGCCTGTCCTTATACGTCCAGCAGGAGTCGCGCAGGGTCTTCCAGCGCGTCTTTCATTGTCACCAATGCCAACACCGCCTCGCGGCCATCGATGATGCGATGATCGTAGGACATGGCCAGGTAGTTCATCGGGCGAATCACGATCTGACCGTTTTCCACGACGGCACGATCTTTGGTCGCATGTACGCCGAGAATCGCCGATTGAGGTGGGTTGATGATCGGCGTTGAGAGCATCGAACCAAAAGTGCCACCGTTTGAAATGGTGAAAGTACCGCCACTCAGATCTTCCAAAGTCAGCTTGCCTTCTTTGGCTTTCTGGCCGAATTCGGCAATCTTTTTTTCGATTTGGGCGAGACTCAATTGATCGGCATCGCGCAAGATTGGCACCACCAAACCGCGCGGGCTGCCCACCGCAATGCCGATATCAAAGTAGCCGTGATAAACAATGTCATTGCCATCGACCGAGGCATTGATCACTGGATATTTTTTCAGCGCAGCGACTGCCGCTTTGACGAAGAACGACATGAAGCCGAGCTTGACACCGTGTTCCTTCTCGAAACGATCCTGATATTTTTTTCGCATATCCATGACCGGTGCCATGTTGACTTCGTTAAACGTGGTCAGGATGGCGTTGGTCGATTGCGATTGCACCAGGCGCTCCGCCACGCGAGCGCGCAGGCGCGACATCGGCACGCGTTGCTCGGTTCTATCGCCAATGAGCGCGTCGGCGCTAATGACTGCCGGTTGCGGTAGTGCCACCTTCGTGGCGACAACGCCAGTTGGTGCTGGCGATACGCCGTGACTGAGCGTTGGCGCAGGTTTTGCCGCACCTGAAACGTCTTCCTTGAGTATGCGACCACCGCGACCGCTGCCTTGCACATCGGCCGCGCTAATGCCTTTTTCATCCATGATTTTCTTGGCGGATGGCATCGCGGTTGGTGCTGCGGTTACTGCCGCCGCGACCGGTTTCGCCGCCACTACCGGAGCGCTTGTCAATGCAGCAGCGCTGGCTTTAGCTTCTGTATCAATCTGCGCAATCACCTCGCCCGACACCACCGTATCGCCGGCGTGTTTGAGAATTTTTACCATCACGCCGCCATCCGGTGCGGGCAATTCAAGCACCACTTTGTCGGTTTCAATATCAATCAGATTCTGATCACGCACCACCGCATCGCCTTCTTTGACATGCCACGCCGACATGGTGGCCTCGGCGACAGATTCGGAAAGTTGCGGCACTTTGACTTCGATCAACATAGTTATCTCGCTTCCAATTGCATGGTGTGATGACGTTGTTAGGCTTGCAGCCGGCTGAAGGCGCCCTCGATGACGGCCTTTTGCTGCTGATTGTGTTTGCTGTAATAACCAACTGCAGGAGAAGCCGAGGCAGGACGGCTGACCAGCAAAAGTTCTTGCGCGTCGCCAGTCGCACGCACCAATTGCTGACGCGATGCCAACCAATACCAGCAGCCTTGATTGCGCGGTTCTTCCTGAACCCACACCACTTCCTTGGCTTTTGGCCAGCACTCAAGCTCGGCCTGTAAAGCAGTATCGGGGAATGGATAAAGTTGTTCCAGCCGGACAATCGCCGTGTTCAAAATCTTTTTCTCGCGACGATGTGCCATGAGTTCGTAGTAAATTTTTCCGGTGCACAAAATCACCCGCGTGACTTTTTTCGGGTCGAGATCGTCTTGTTCGCCGATAACGGTGTGAAATTTTCCCTTGGCCAATTCTTCCAGCGGCGAGCTGGCGTCCTTGGCGCGCAGCAAAGATTTTGGCGTGATGATAATCAGCGGCTTGCGCACTTTGCGGAGCATTTGCCGACGCAGTAAATGGAAAATTTGAGCGGCGGAAGTCGGCACGCAAACTTGCCAATTTTGCTCGGCCGATAAATTCATGAAACGCTCAATGCGTGCCGATGAATGCTCCGGACCCTGGCCTTCATAGCCGTGGGGCAACATCAAAGTGAGACCGGACAAACGACCCCATTTGGCTTCGCCGGAACAAATGAATTGATCAATGACTACCTGCGCACCGTTGGCGAAATCACCGAACTGACCTTCCCACACCACCAATTCATTTGGCTCAGCGGTTGAGTAGCCATAGTCAAACGCCATCACCGCTTCTTCGGAGAGCACCGAATCGATGACAATAAACGGCGCTTGCTTAGTATCGATGTGTTGCAAAGGTTGGTACGCACCGTCATCCCATTTTTCGCGGTTCTGATCGTGCAACACCGCGTGGCGATGAAAGAATGTACCGCGACCGCAATCTTCGCCCGACACGCGAACGCCAAAGCCTTGCATCACCAGGGTGGCGTAGGCCATGTTTTCGCCCATGCCCCAATCGAGCGCCAACTTGCCTTCGCCCATCAGTTTGCGGTCGTCGATAATTTTCTGCACACGCGAATGCAAGGTGAAATTGGCAGGCAAGGTGGTCAGCGCCTTCGCCAATTTTTTTAAGTCACCCATCGGTACTGCCGTCTTGCATTCGTCGGTATATTTTTGATTGACGAATGGTGACCAATCGGCGGCCAACTTGCTGCTCAAATTTTCCAGCACGGGGTTGTAAAGTAGCTCGCCACGATCCAGCGCTGCGCGGTAATCCTTGATCACTTGATCGGGATAATCGGCGGCACAAATTCCCTGCGCCACCAGCTTGTCCGCATACAAGCGGCGCGTGCCGGGATGTTGCGCGATACGCTTGTACATCAGCGGCTGTGTGACCATAGGCTCGTCTTGCTCGTTGTGCCCGAGCTTTCTGAAACAGACCAAATCTATTACGACGTCTTTCTTGAATTCGTGGCGGAATTCCATTGCCAATTTGGTGACAAAAGCCACGGCTTCCGGGTCATCACCATTGACATGGAAAATCGGCGCTTCAATCATCTTGAAAATGTCGGTGCAATACAGTGACGAGCGATAGTCACGCGAATCCGAAGTAGTGAATCCAATCTGATTATTGATAACAATGTGCACCGTGCCGCCGGTGCCATAGCCACGCGTGCCCGAGAAGTTGAGCATTTCCTGATTCACGCCTTGGCCTGAAACCGCCGCGTCACCATGAATGAGCACCGCCAAAACTTGTCCGCCGGTGCGGTCGCCACGCCTGCGCTGCCTTGCATAGACCGAGCCTTCGACGACGGGATTGACGATTTCCAAATGTGAGGGATTGAACGCCAAAGTCAGATGCACAGGACCGCCAGGTGTTGACAGATCGGACGAAAATCCCATGTGGTATTTCACGTCGCCCGCTGCGAGATCGGTGGCCTTCTTGCCTTCAAATTCATCGAACAGCATTTGCGGCGCTTTACCCAGCGTGTTCACCAGTACGTTCAAACGTCCGCGATGCGCCATGCCGACGGCGATTTCTTGCACGCCCAAAGTACCGGCCACACGCACCAATTCATCCAGCGCGACAATGGTCGATTCGCTGCCTTCAAGCGAAAAGCGCTTTTGCCCGACATACTTGGTGTGCAGGTATCGCTCCAACGTTTCTGCTGCCGTGAGTCGTTCCAGAAAGCGCTTTTTCTCATCGACGCTGTAGGAGGGACTAGCGCGTGTCGGTTCGATTCTGGCTTGC
>JANYAW010000327.1 GCA_025361105.1 Rhodocyclaceae bacterium
TTGTTGCGCAATCTGTTTGAAAATCCCGGCTGGTACACCGCCTACACGCCCTATCAGGCCGAGATTGCGCAGGGTCGTCTGGAAGCACTGCTCAACTATCAGCAAATGGTGATTGACCTCACCGGCATGGAAATCGCCAACGCCTCGCTGCTCGACGAAGCCACCGCCGCCGCCGAAGCAATGACCATGGCAAGACGCTTGTCAAAGGCCAAAGGCAATGTCTTTTTTGTCGATGAAGCGACATTTCCGCAAACCATCGATGTCATCAAAACCCGCGCGGCCTATTTTGGATTTGATTTGGTGTTTGGGCGCGCACAGGACGCCGCCAATCACGAACTATTCGGCGCGCTGTTTTCATATCCCAATTCGCGTGGCGAAATTGCCGACCTGACGGCGCCGATTGCAGCCGTCAAGGCCAAAGGTGCGGTGGCCGCCGTAGCGACGGACTTGATGGCCTTGGTGCTACTCAAATCTCCTGGCGAAATGGGTGCGGACATCGTCCTCGGCTCGTCGCAACGCTTCGGCGTGCCCATGGGTTTTGGCGGCCCGCACGCGGCGTTTTTCGCCACTCGCGAAGCCAATGTGCGCTCGATGCCCGGTCGCATCATCGGCGTATCGAAAGACAGTCGTGGCAAAACAGCGTATCGCATGGCACTGCAAACCCGTGAGCAGCATATCCGCCGCGAAAAGGCCAATTCGAATATCTGCACCTCGCAAGTGCTGCTGGCCAATATGGCGGGCATGTACGCCGCGTGGCACGGGCCGCTTGGATTGAAAAATATTGCCGAGCGCATCCATCGCTTGACCGCGATACTGGCTGAAGGATTGGGCGTCGACGGCGCTTTCTTTGACACAATTCATGTACCAGTTGGTGCTGGTAACACGCCGTCAATTATGCAAAGGGCTGTTGAAGCGGGCTACAACTTGCATTGCGTCAATGCGAACACAGTTGGCATCAGCCTCGACGAAACATCCACAGCGTTTGACGTTTCCACCCTGCTCAAGCTGTTTGGCAAACATGTCGACGTGGCCGTGCTCGACGCAAAAAGACCCAGTGCGATTCCCGATACGCTGCGCCGCACCTCGCCCATCCTCACCCATCCGGTATTCAACACGCATCACACCGAGCACCGCATGCTGCGCTATCTCAAGCGTTTGCAAAACCGCGACTTGGCGCTCGACCATGCGATGATTCCGCTGGGCAGTTGCACCATGAAACTCAATGCCGCTGCCGAGATGATGCCGGTGTCCTGGCCCGAGTTTTCGCAGATGCATCCCTTTGCGCCTATCGAACAAGCACAGGGTTACGCAGAACTCATCAGCGGATTGGAAGATCAGCTCAAGGCGATCACCGGCTTCGACGTGATTTGTATGCAACCGAATTCCGGCGCGCAAGGCGAATACGCGGGCTTGGTTGCTATCCGCCGTTATCAAGCTGCACAAGGGCAATCACATCGCAATCTGTGCCTGATTCCCGCCTCGGCTCACGGTACCAATCCTGCCACGGCACAAATGTGCGGTCTCAACGTTGTTCCGGTGAAGTGCGACGAGAGCGGCAATGTTGACGTCGCCGACCTGCACGCCAAGGCCGAACAACACGCGGCAAATTTGTCCTGCCTGATGCTCACCTACCCTTCGACTCACGGCGTATTTGAAGTCGCGGTGAAGGACATTTGCGCTACCGTGCATCAGTACGGTGGTCAGGTTTATATGGACGGCGCCAACCTCAATGCGCAGGTCGGTTTGTGTCGTCCGGCAGATATCGGTGCAGACGTTTCGCACATCAATTTGCACAAGACTTTCACCATCCCGCATGGCGGCGGCGGGCCGGGGATGGGGCCGATAGGCCTGAAATCACACCTTGCGCCGCACATGGCGAATCATGCGGTTCAAGCCATCCAAGGCCCACATCAGGGCCAGGGCGCAGTCTCCGCCGCGCCTTGGGGCTCGGCTTCCATCCTGCCGATTTCGTGGATGTACATCACCATGATGGGTGGCAGCGGGCTCACTCGCGCGACCGAGATCGCCATCTTGAATGCCAACTATGTCGCCACACGATTGGATGCGCATTACCCGGTGCTTTACAAGGGCAGCAGCAGCGGCGGCAACCATGTCGGGCGGGTTGCGCACGAATGCATCCTCGACATCCGTGCCATCAAAGCCGCCACCGGTGTCGCCGAAATCGACATCGCCAAACGCCTGATGGACTACGGTTTCCACGCGCCGACGGTGAGTTTTCCGGTCGCCGGAACATTGATGGTCGAGCCGACAGAATCCGAAGACCAAGCCGAGTTGGACCGGTTTTGCGACGCGATGATTTCCATACGCGAAGAAATTCGCGGCATAGAAAACGGACGCTACACACTTGCCGATAGCCCGGTGAAAAACGCCCCGCATACCGAGGCCGACATCATGGACGATTGGCAACGCGCCTACACACGGCAAGAAGCGGCCTTCCCCTTGCCATGGGTGGCCGAGAATAAATTTTGGCCCTATGTGAATCGCATTGACGATGTGCATGGTGATCGCAATTTGTTTTGCGCATGTGTGCCGATGGAGGATTACGCATGAACACATTTCTCGTACTCACCGTCATCGGCGACGACCGCCCTGGTCTGGTTGGCGAGCTTGCCGCCGTCGTCAGCGCGCATGGTGGCAACTGGTTGGAATCTTCGATGGCGCAGCTGTCAGGCAAGTTTGCCGGGATAGTCAAGGTAGATGTAGCACAGGATCGCGAGCCTGCTTTGCAGCAAACCTTGACGAACTTTCAGGGATTGAAAATCACCGTTGAGGTTTCGCAAACGCGGCAGTTGGTGCTGACAACACGCCGGCTAAAACTCGCCCTCGTCGGTAATGACCGCATCGGCATCGTCAAGGAAGTTTCACAGGTGCTCGCCCATCACGCAGTGAATGTCGAGCGCCTGGAAACACACACATCAAGCGCACCAATGTCAGCAGATGTGCTGTTCCATGCGGTCGCTGAGCTCACCGCTGCTGCGTCGCTGGATGCTGGCGCACTAACCCGTGAGCTTGAGCGGATTTCAAACGACTTGATGGTCGACATCACGCTCGACGAGTCCATTTCACATCAATAATCCCGGAGCCAGCATGTACAAATTACACATCGCCAATAAAAATTATTCGTCGTGGTCGCTGCGTCCGTGGGTACTGATGAGCGCCAAAGGCATCGCGTTCACGGAAATTTTGCATCGTTTTGACGACCAGGTCGCCATCGAATTCCGCAAATTTTCGCCAGCCGGAAAAGTGCCTTGTTTGATTGACGGCGAAACCGTGGTGTGGGATTCCCTGGCCATCACCGAATATCTCGCCGAGCGTCATACAGGCATTTGGGCAAGCGATGCAGCGGCGCGCGCTTGGTCACGTTGCGCGGCGGCAGAAATGCATTCCGGGTTTGGCAGTTTGCGTGGGCAGCACGGCATGAATGTCGGCGTGCGAGTTGCGGTGGTTGCGCGCTCAACTGAACTATTGGCCGACATCGAGCGCATCAATGTGCTGTGGAACGAAGGCATCGCCCGCTTTGGCGGACCGTTTCTAGCGGGCAAGGAATTCACCGCTGTCGACGCGTTCTTTGCGCCGGTTGCCTATCGCTTTCAGACCTACGGCATCCAGCCAACAGACGCGGCGGCGGCTTATATGCGGCACCTACTCAATCATCCGGCCATGCGCGCATGGGAGGCCGCAGCGCTCGCCGAAGATTTCCGCGATTTGCCGCATGATGCGGACCTGCTCGTCGCGGGAAAAATCACCGCCGATTTACGCGCTCCGGCAGCTTCGTAAATTTTCCATGGGCGATGCCGATGGATGAGTCCACGCTGCGCGCACTAGCCAAATGGCCTGATGTGCCGGATGTTTTCGGTTGGTTGCGATTGGACAAACGCGGTCAATGGCGACTCAAGGACGAAATTGTCCGCCATGCCGGATTGATAGCCTTCCTCGGGCGAAATTACGAATGTGATGCACATGGACGTTGGTTCGTGCAAAACGGCCCGCAGCGTGTTTATGTGGCGCTTGATTACACACCGTGGGTCATCCGCATTGTTGGCATTGGCGAAAACTCACAACTCGAGACACATACCGGCGTGGCGCTCAAAACCCTCACCGCCGCATTGCTTGACGACGAAGGACAACTGCTGATTGAGAGTGAACATGGTATCGGCGTGATCGCCGACAAAGACCTGCCGACGATGCTCGAGGCGATACAGAATCAGCGCAATGAACCAGCGAGCGAAACAGAATTATTGACCCTGATGAAAGGCGACGATGTCGCGCTTTCACTCAAATGGCAGGGTGCATCTTTGTTGATCGAGCGCGTCATCACCACTACAATTTCTGCACGCTACGGATTTGTCAGCAATCCTAAACTCATCGGCTAAATCGCCAGTTGGTGCTGGTGACATGCTGTCTCAAAGCACTGCGGCTATTCGCTTGAGTGTTTCATCACGCCCAAGCACGAACAGCACTTTATCAATCGCCGCCGATTGCGTTTGACCGAACAGCGCCACGCGCAAAGGAATCGCTACTTGCGGCATTTTCAGTCCCATTGCTGTCAAAGTTGCTTTGATTGTCGCTGACAATTCGGCAGACTGCCAAGCGACACTTTCCAATCGCTCGCGCAGATCCTTCAATGCCGCTTTCGCCG
>JANYAW010000360.1 GCA_025361105.1 Rhodocyclaceae bacterium
CCAATCGCCGTGTACTGCGTGTTTTTTGATTACCTCGCCAAGATACTGATTCCTGCCGCGTCAGCTTGACTGCTCAGTTGGTGCTGGTGATACGGCGTGTGGCCGGTGAACGGGCCATTCCATCATCAGCACCAACTCACACCGCGTATTCGCGTTCCAAATAATCAATAATCTTGCTCGACTCGTAAAGCTTCGTGCCGGTATTCGGGTCTTCCAAATACGGCGCTTGGACGCGACCGAATTGCGCCAGCACCTGCTCACGACGACCACCGGCTTTGGGTTTGTATGGCCCGGGTTTAACGCGCATAGCCGCCGGCCCCATATCGGCAAATTGTTCTTTGCCGATGTTGTGCAGCACGTAGGCAAGTTCCAGCTCGGTCAAGCGTTCGCGCACCAAACGGGTGTACGGGCTGGATTCAAAGCTCCATAGTTCGAGCAGCTCGTCGGGTTGCTTGGCGGCGCGACCAGTGATGCCGCGCATCATTCTCAGCACAGTACCCGCGCCGCTGGCCAGCGGGCGCAGCTTGCCCGGACGATACGCGGTGGGCGTTTCCTGGTCGCCGTATTGGCGAAATAAATAGTCGATGATGTCGCTCGATTCGTACATCACCGTGTTGTTGTTCGGGTCAACCAGAAGCGGAAATTGCGCCTTGCCACCAATGCGCATTGCCTCGGGTCGATAGCGTTTGCCGCCGCGCGGACAAGGATAAATTTCTGCGTCCAGCCCCAATGCGGTCAGTGCTTCACGCACTAGTTTGCAAAACGGACTGCCCTCCATATCGTACAGTCGCAGGCGTTTTTTCGGCTGCACGGCGGCTTTGATAACCGAGGTGCCGCGCCAAATACTAACGCTCGATGCCGCGACCGACCCAATGACATTTAGTTGGTGCGCAAGAAAATTTGGCATGTCGAAAATTCCTCAAAGCGCAGCGCGCAAATCACCGCTCACGGCAAACTATCTACGTTGCTCTCGCCCTGCCCGCGCGGACCAATGATGCCGAGTCGCGCCTTCAGTGATTTCGGCTTATCGTTAAACAGCGCGCTGTAATACACCGAATTGCACATCACTTTTTTAACGTAATCGCGGGTCTCGGTAAAGGGGATCGTCTCTGCATAAATCGCGCCTTCCATCGCGTATTGGTCGCGCCACTTTCGCGCGCGACCAGGCCCCGCGTTATAGGCGGCCGACGCCAACACCGGTTGGTTGTCGAGCGAATCCAGCACGATTTTTAAGTAATTGGTGCCTAGTTCGATATTGGTATTCAAGTCGATGGTGCGCTTGGGTTGAAAACTGCGCATGCCGATTTGCCGCGCTACCCATTTCGCGGTGGCCGGCATTACTTGCATCAATCCCTGTGCCCCTGCCGACGACTTGGCGGCTGAGGCAAAACGACTCTCTTGGCGCATCAGCCCATACACCCACGCGCCATCGAGCGCCAGACGCTTGGTCGCCGGGTCGACCTGATCGCGAAATGGAGCGAGATAACGCAGACTGTAATCGTGCTGCGCAATCGTGCGATCTGCGGTGTGAATCGCGCGATCCAATACGCCCTCAACGCGCGCGAATTCAGCCGCCGCCAACAACTCGCGGTCATTCAAATCGCGTAGCGCCCATGACCACTCCTTCAAACCTTCGGTGCGCATATCCAAGCGAAACAATGCCAACGCACGTTGCAATCCGGGGCGCACGCTAGCCGCTGCCAATTCGACACGAGTCGGCGCACTGGCTTGCGGTGGCAATGTCGTCACGAGGCCTAATTCATCGCCGGCTAGCGTTCCGTAAAAATTGGCCAGGCCGGCGATTTTTTGATACAGCTTGGTGGCTTCTGCAGCCTCACCGGTTGCGGCCAGCGCACGCGCTTTCCAATAAATCCAATCCGGTGTGTTGGCCAAATCGGGCGGCATGCGGGCAATAGCGCGCTGCACAGCCTTCCAATCTTGCGCACGCAGCGCAGCGCGAGCTTGCCAAGCGAGTTGAAAATCTGTCGCAGTACTCGGTGCCAATCCATTACCCGTCTCGAACCACCTTAGCGCTTCTGGTTGATGCTTGAGCGCCGCCGCGAGCGCAATCTGACCCCAACCGTAGGCACGTTCTTCGCTGCTAAATTGAGGCGCGCCGAGTTCCAATTGC
>JANYAW010000393.1 GCA_025361105.1 Rhodocyclaceae bacterium
CAAACGGGCGGTACGGCGCAGGACGAAGCGCGTCGCATTGCGCAGTGTTTTGATAGCGTTTCGGTGTGTTTTTCCAAGGGTTTGGGTGCGCCGGTCGGCTCGGTTTTATGTGGCAGTCGCACGCTTATCTCGCGCGCTCATCGCATCCGCAAAATGGCTGGTGGCGGCATGCGTCAGGCAGGCATATTGGCAGCGGCCGCAAGCTATGCGCTGGATCACCATGTCGGCCGCCTCACCAATGATCATGCACTGGCCAAGCGCCTTGCCGAGGGCTTGAGTGGCATCGCTGAGCTGGTGGTCGAACCACCGCAAAGCAACATCGTTTTTGTTGATTTGACCGAAGCGGCACAAGCACGATCAAAGGAATTGATTGGCTTTCTGGAGACTCGCCAGATACTTATCACAGGATTGTATCGACTTCGTTTCGTGACGCATTTGGACGTCAACGCCGATGATATCGAGCGCACGATTGCCGCCATGCGGGAGTTTTTTGACGCATGACACTCGACAAAGATTCGTAACGCAATGTAATTGTCGTCAGCGGCACAAACCATCAGGCGTTTTTGGAGGTGCGACGGGCTTTTTGGCCTGTCTTCATCGAAGGAGCGCACCATGAAACTCAGAACCCCCGTTATCGCCGCACTGCTTTCCACCACATTGCTCGCAAGTACCGCTAGTTACGCCGGTGATCGCGTTTTGGGCGTGCTGCTTGGCACCGGTGTCGGTGCCGCAATTGGTCGCTCGGTAGGTGGTCGCGATGGCGCAGTGATAGGGGCGACGGCTGGCGCACTGCTAGCGCTGTCGGCAGAAAACCAACGCCGTGAACAACAATATCAACCGCGATATCAGGCACAGTATCAGCCCCAATACCAACCGCAATACCGTCCGCCAGTAGCTCAAGTGGTTTATGCACCGTTGCCAACCTATCAGCAGCAATACGAGCAACATTACCAACAAATGTATCCGGCATATCAGCCCGGGTATCAACAACAGGCGTGGGAACATCATCGTCATCAGGAATGGCGCCGTGAACATTTTCGCGAAAATCACCGCAACGAGCAGCGCGAACGTTACGGCTACGGGCACTAGGATTTTGCCTTAACGCGACTGAGTTTCGATAACTCAGCCGCGCCATGCCAGTAGGTACTGGTCAAACAAAACCAAAACTACCAGCGACAAGGCGGTCGCGCAAAAGACAAGCTCGGCATGCCTTGGACTCCGCTTCGCCGAGTGGCAGCTCTGTCCCGTCGCTTGTGGCGACGCGCCGTCAAGTTTTCCTAAACTTTACCCAATTCGAGTCGCGTTGGATTATCCTCAGTGTCCTAGCACGTCAGGTACTGAATTGCATATTCCATGTCTTTCGACTTGCGCAAGCTGCTCAATCCACTGAACGGATCCATCGGTGTCCGACTCTCGGCAACGTTGGTGGCGAAGGCTTTGTTGCCGATGTTGACCATTACCTATATTGACCTCACAGCAGTTCATGTTTACGCCGTACGCGGCACTGCAAAATGAGTTGGCGATGAAGAACAAAACCGGTATCAGCATAATTTTGATTCTTTTACTCGCGGCCTTGACCGCGATGGGTACATACAAACTCACGCGTCCGCACATACTGATTTTGCATAGCTACGATAGTAGTTATGCATGGACACGCGATGTTAATTCCGGTCTGCACAGTGTGCTCGACAAACACCCTGATTGGTCGTTGCGTTGGCACTACATGGATCTCAAACGTCAGCCAACGCAAGCCTCGCGCGACGAGGCGGGAATCAACGCGCGCAAAGTAATTGACCAATGGTCGCCGGAAATTCTCATCGCTGTCGACGACGATGCACAAAACTACGCGGCGCGCTTTTACATCAACCGCACCAATATAAAAATCGTATTTGCCGGCATCAACGGCGAACCCAGCGCGTATGACTACGACAAGGCCAACAATGTCACCGGCATCCTCGAACGCAAGCCGCTCACCGCGATTCGCGAAGCGATTCAATTTTCTAATTTGAGCGCGACGTTGCAAGCCAAGGCGAAGAAAAATAGTGACGGCATGGTGCGACTGATGCATCTTGGCGATCAATCGAGTTCTGTCGAAGACGATGATAGGTTCATCCGCGATTTCGATTGGCAACCTTTGCTTTTCACCGGCAGTCGTTTGGTCACTACCTTCGCTGAATGGCAAGCGGTAGTGATTGCCGCGCCAAGCCGCGCCGACATCGTGTTGATCTCCAACTACCGCCGACTCGCACGTAGCAGCACCGACTCATCGCTGGTTCCACCCGACGAAGTGGTGCGCTGGACGCAAGCCAATTCACGCTTGCCATTACTAGGTGCCAACAGTTTTTTTGTCGAAGACGGCGGCATGCTGGCCATCGGTACTTCCGGCGTGGAACAAGGCAAAGTCGCTGCCGATATGGCCGCGCGCTTGCTCGATGGCCACACCAAGATAGCTGATATTGCACAAACGGAAACTCACCAATTTGTCGTTTTCATGCGCGCCCAAAGTCTTGCCACACACAAATTGACGCTGCCAGAAGTTTACGAATCCTCGGCTCGCGCGATGGGGCATTACTACGAAGATTAGCGATTTGCCTCAGCGCGATTGCCCGTAGCTGGAAAATTTTTCCAACACGCGGCGCATTTCATCGGCTGGCAAAAGCACTACCTGACCAAGCTGCAATGTTCGCCAATACTGCTCGGCAAGCGCTTCCAGCTCGATGGCAAGCACCAGCGCATGCTTGAGATTCTGACCATAAACCAGCATGCCGTGATGCGCCATTAAACAAGCACAACGATCTTTCAGCGCTTCGATTATTACGTCGGATAATTCTTGCGTCCCGAAAGTGGCATAAGCCGCGCAAGGCACGTCGTCGCCACCAAATCGCGCGACCATATAGTGAAACGCGGGGATGGGCAGGCTATGACAAGCAAGCGC
>JANYAW010000184.1 GCA_025361105.1 Rhodocyclaceae bacterium
CTGGGCAACAAATCTGCGACCGCGATATAGATGAATCCGGCCGCCGCCAAGGTCAACGCAAGCGGCACCAAATTTTGTGCGTAGGCCAACAAGTAATAACCGATGATGCCACCGGCAATATTGGTCAAGCTCGACACCGCATTCCAAAACAGCGCGCGGCGGCGGTTCCAACCAGATGCCAATAGCAGCGCAAAGTCGCCCGCTTCTTGCGGCACTTCGTGCGCCACAATCGCCACCGTGGTTGCCCAGCCGAGTGCCGGATCGGCAAGGAATGCTGCAGCGAGCAACACGCCATCCGTGAAATTGTGGAACGCGTCGCCAATCAAAATCATCGGTGCTTGTTTAATCTGATCGGCTGCGTGCGGGCAATCATCATGATGATGAGCATGCCGCCAAAACGTGAAGCGCTCCAGCACAAAAAATCCGAGAATGCCACCAAGTAAAAGCGGGAAAACATCCTTCGGCATCATCCCGGCATTCATTCCCGAATGCATCGCTGTCTCTAAAGCTTCGGGCAACAAATTGAGCAACGCAGTGGTGAGCAATGTACCTGCCGCGAAGCTCACCGCCATCGGCAAGTACCGCCGTGGCAGGCCATACATTATGGCAGCGGCGGCAATGACACTAAGCACGCCGCCGCATAGGCAGGCGATGATAATTTGGCCGAGCAAGGGAATCGAATCAAGCAGTGACATAGCGACTGATAGGCATTTTTACGGATTGCGAATTTGACCATAAAATGACTGCAAATGCAACTTGGTTGCATTTGCAAGGGTAGATCAAAACGTAAACGTACGTTTTGTCAGTTGGTGCTGGCCATACGCCGCCGTCTCAGCACAAGTGCGCTCAGCGAGTTTCACTTGATAGTCATCGCAACGCTGTGGTTACATTCGTACATGGCTGCGAAAAAATCAACCGCCGAGATTACCCACGCGATCCGCGCAACTGGCGTGAAAGTAACGCCGGGGCGGGTACGGGTGCTCGAATTGCTTAGTAGCACAGGTCGCCCGCTCTCACATGCCGACATTGATGCGGCGCTCTCTGACATGCCGATGAATCGGGTGACGCTGTATCGCGTGCTCGATTCCTTGGTGGCCAATTCTTTGGCGCTCAAGGCCGTTGATACGCAGGGAGTGTTTCATTATTCCGGCACGGCGGCGCAGGGGCGACACAGCAGCCATATTCATTTTCATTGCATTGCATGCGGGGGCATGTATTGCCTGGATGCCAAACCGCCAGCGCCACCCAAGCTACCGCGTGGATTTGTGCTTGGTGAAGTCACGTTTAATTTGCGTGGCACGTGTAAATCTTGCGCGGCGCGTTTGCGCGATAAATGATGCGCACCCCCTCGATTTTTGTCGCGATTTTTGTACTGATGCCGATGAATACCGCGCTGGCCGCCGACGCAGTGGATAAACCCGCCGATTCGCCGGATTGCACCACGCTAGCCACTACCGCAGCGACCGGCACGGCAACTGACCGCTTCATGCGCGAATGGTGTTTGCGCAACGCGCCGGCCGCTACGCCTACACCCGATGCCGCAACCCCACCGCAACCTGCCGTGCCAACGCCCGCCCCACGCTATTCCAACGACGATTCCGCCGATCAGCTCAATTCTTCACGCCTGCCACCCGGATATCACTGCCATATGCTCAAATTTGGCGAGCGGATTTGCCATGGCGGACTCGATTAGCCCCTTCGCTAAAGCGCTGTCAGCCATCAGTTGCCGATATATACTGCCCCCTCTGTGACCTTTTAGAAATTTCTTGTATTGCCAGTGAGCGACGACGACGACCTTGGTTCCCTCGATTTCACGCTGCCAAGTTCATTCCCAGAACCTGAGCCTGCTGCGGACTCGAAAAAAGCACCAGCGCTAGAGTTGGCCCTAGAGCCAATTCCTACTGCTACGCCTGCGTCCGACTCCACCTCAGCGAAAGGTGCAGCTAAGCGCAAGCTGGTGATTCCGGCCTCCTTGAGTGAAGCGGCCGAACTGCATGCCAATGGCGATGATTTGGCGGCCTGTAAATCGCTTGAGTTGGCGATTCGCAACGCAGGTGCGCTGGGCGAATTTGTCGCCGCCGCGTGGCTTTGCTTGTTTGAGCTTTTGATTTTGCTTGGTCGGCGCACGGCGTTTGAACAGCTCGCGCTGGCCTATGCCAAGCGCTTTGAGCAATCGCCACCGGCTTGGGTTGAGCCAGAACTGCAAGCCAGCGAAATGGCGCTGACCACCGGTGGTCATGCACAAATTGCACTGACGGGCACGCTCAATGCGGCCATCGGCGAGACGCTCAAAAAAGTCATGCAGATGGCGCAGACGACCACCGTGGTGCGCCTCGAATTGAGCAAAATAACCGACGCCAATAACGATGGTTGCACCTTGCTAAGACGCGCATTGACGGCACTCAAAAAAGCTGGCCGCGAATGTCTTTTGGGTAGTCCACAAGTGCTCGCCGAAATATTGGTAAAAAAAGTCGAGATGGGAAAGCGCGAAGACGAAGCGATGTGGATGGTGTTGCTGGATTTGTATCAAATTATCGGCGACCAAAACGCGTTTGAAGATGTTGCGGTCAACTACGCGGTCACCTTCGAAGTGTCACCACCGTCGTGGGATGCCAAAGCGATTCCGAGCAGTGCAGAATCCGACACCGAAACGTCGCTCGACCTCCATGGCGGAGCCGCTAAAGGCTTCGCTTTGCGCGGACAGTTGGTCGGTGCCAGCGCGGCCGATTTCACTGGCATAGACACGCTAGTGGCGGCCGATGGCTCTATCGAAATCGACGCCAGTGCGCTGGTGCGAATTGATGGTGCAAGTGCTGATCAACTACGCGCCAAGCTAGAGTCGCTAAAGCAAGCCGGACATAGCGTTGAATTGAAAAATCTTTCACCACTAACGCGAATTTTCTTGATGGTGCGTGATTTCACTGCCATCGCCAAGCTGGTGGCGCGCAAGGCTTGAAATTCGCCTCCAGCGACACCATCTTGGGCGCTGAGCATTGAGCACAAGTATTAAGCTCACACTACCAAACACCCCGCGCGAGGAATTCATCATGGAGCAATACCACGGCACGACCATTCTGTCCGTTCGGCGCGGCAACAAGGTCGCCCTCGGCGGCGACGGCCAAGTGACTTTGGGCAACATCGTCATTAAGGCCACCGCACGAAAAATTCGCCGAATTTACAACGACAAAATTCTGGCAGGTTTTGCTGGCGGCACGGCGGATGCGTTCACTTTGTTCGAGCGCTTTGAAGCCAAGCTGGAAAAGCATCAAGGCAATTTGATGCGCTCGGCGGTTGAACTTGCCAAAGACTGGCGCACTGACCGCATGCTGCGACGCTTGGAAGCTATGCTGGCAATTGCTGACCGCGAACATTCCCTCATCATCACCGGCAATGGCGATGTGCTCGAACCAGAATTGGGCATCGTGGCGATAGGCAGCGGCGGACCCTACGCGCAATCCGCAGCACGTGCGTTACTCGAAAACACAGAGCTTTCCCCACGCGACATCATCGCCAAATCGCTGGAAATCGCAGGCGATTTATGCATCTACACCAATCAAAATCATTTGATTGAAACACTCGAATAAGTTCGAAAAAAACCGGGAAAATTCTAAATGTCATCCATGACTCCAGCCGAAATTGTTTCGGAGCTCGACAAACATATCGTCGGCCAAGACCGTGCCAAACGCGCTGTCGCCATTGCGTTACGTAATCGCTGGCGACGTTCGCAAGTGGCCGAACCGCTGCGCACTGAAATCACGCCGAAAAATATTTTGATGATTGGGCCAACTGGCGTTGGCAAAACCGAAATCGCGCGACGCTTGGCGCGCTTGGCCAATGCGCCTTTCATCAAAATCGAAGCGACCAAATTTACTGAGGTCGGCTATGTCGGGCGTGATGTTGACACCATCATTCGTGACCTCGCCGAGACGGCAATCAAGACCGGTCGCGAACAAGCTATGCGCCGCGTTGAGAGCCGTGCGGCGGACGCGGCGGAAGATCGGATTCTGGATATTTTGTTGCCAACTGCGCGCACCGAATCGGCCGAGTCGTTCGCTTCTGCGTCAGTTGGTGCTGGCGACACGCCGTTGGAAGCAACGAAGGAAAGTGCCACACGCCAAAAATTTCGCAAACGTCTGCGCGAAGGTGATTTGAACGAAAAAGAAATCGAAATCGAAGTTACCGCCACCCAAGCCAGCATGGAAATTTTCGCGCCACCCGGGATGGAGGATTTGACGCAACAAATTCAGGGCATGTTTCACAATATGGGTAGCGGGAAAAAGCAAACCCGCAAAATGAAAATCGTCGACGCGCTCAAAGCGCTGACCGACGAAGAAGCGGCGCAACTCATCAACGACGACGAAGTCAAAGCCGAGGCGCTGCGCAACGTCGAGCAAAACGGCATCGTGTTTCTTGATGAAATCGACAAGATTGCGACCCGCTCGGAAGTAGGTGGCGCGGATGTTTCACGCCAGGGAGTGCAGCGCGATTTGCTGCCATTGGTCGAAGGCACCACCGTGTCGACCAAATACGGGATGATAAAAACTGACCACATATTGTTCATCGCCAGCGGCGCGTTTCATTTCGCCAAACCGTCCGATTTAATCCCTGAACTGCAAGGCCGCTTCCCGATTCGGGTTGAGCTGGATTCGCTCTCGGTCAAGGATTTTCAATGCATCCTGACCCAGACCGATGCCTGCCTCACACGCCAATATCAGGCACTGATGGCGACCGAATCGGTCAATATCAAATTCGCCGACTCCGGCATAGAGCGGCTGGCGCAGATTGCGTTTCAGGTCAACGAGAAAACCGAAAACATCGGCGCACGCAGACTGCACACGGTGATGGAAAAACTGCTCGAAGAAATTTCTTTCGATGCGGGAAAGCATGGCGCAGAAGCGCACACGATAGACGGCGCCTATGTCGATCTGCGTTTGGGCGAACTGGCCAGGAGCGAAGACTTGGCGCGCTATGTGCTGTAATCACCATTGCGTGCTGAATGACACGGCAAGGAGCTGAATGATGAATGTGTTGCGTACGCCCGATGAACGTTTTGCCAATCTGCCCGATTATCCGTTTGCCCCTCACTATCATGAGGTGGCACCCGGGCTGCGCTTGCATTATGTGGATGAAGGTTCGCGCGATGCCAGGCCGGTGCTCATGCTGCACGGCGAACCAAGTTGGTCATATTTGTATCGCTTCATGATCCCGCCGGTGGCCGCCGCCGGACTGAGGGTACTGGCACCCGACCTGATTGGTTTTGGCAAATCCGACAAGCCGACGGCATCAAGCGATTACAGCTTTTCGGGACAGGTGGCGTGGATACGTCTATGGATGGAAGCGCTCGATTTGCGCGACATCACACTGGTTTGCCAGGATTGGGGTTCGCTCATCGGCCTGCGTTTGGCGGCCGAAACCCCCGAACGTTTTGCGCGGATTCTGTTATCCAACGGCGGCTTGCCAACCGGCGAGGTAAAGATGACGATGGCATGGCGGCTATGGGAAAAATTCTCCCGCTTCAGCCCGTGGTTTCCGATAGGTCGCATCTTGCAAAGCGGCACGAAACGCAAGCTGTCGCCCGCTGAAATTGCCGCTTACGATGCGCCGTTTCCAGACGATAGTTACAAAGCCGCTCCGCGTGTTTATCCCTCGCTAGTGCCGGTGCGCTATGACGACCCC
>JANYAW010000414.1 GCA_025361105.1 Rhodocyclaceae bacterium
CTCACCTGTTCAGCTTGCACCGCATTTTGTTGACTTCAGTGAGCATCGATTGGCGCTGCCACCACCAGACAAATGCTTGCCAACGCTCGCCGAACTTGGTTTCGCGAAGACAAATTTGAAAGACTTGAAATTACCCACCGGTATGCGCGGCGCACAGCGTTTGTTTCGCGATTTTGTTGAGCGGATTGACGACTATGCGGAAGCCAGAAACTTTCCTGCTACCAAAGGACCGTCGTATCTCTCGGCACATTTGCGCTTTGGGACGATTTCGATTCGCCAACTGGTGGCATATGTGCAGGCTCAACCTAGTCGTGGTGCGCAGACCTGGTTATCGGAGTTGATTTGGCGCGATTTCTATCATGCAATTTTGTGGCATCACCCTGATGTTGTAACTCAATGCTTCAAGCGTCAGTACGACTCTATTGAGTGGGACAATGCGCCGCACTTGCTGTTGGCCTGGCAACTAGGCAAGACCGGCTATCCCTTGGTCGATGCCGCGATGCGCCAGCTCATCCAATCCGGCTACATGCACAATCGATTGCGGATGGTCGCTGCTTCATTCTTATGCAAAGACTTGGGAGTGGATTGGCGCTGCGGCGAGACATGGTTTGCCGAAAAGCTTTTGGATTTTGATCTGGCGGCCAACAATGGTGGCTGGCAATGGGCGGCATCGACCGGCTGTGACGCGCAACCATGGTTTCGTATCTTCAACCCAGTGACCCAATCAGAAAATTTTGATGCGCAAGGCAGGTTCATTCGTCGCTACGTCCCGGAGCTAGCAAATGTCGCCGACAAATTTATCCACGCACCATGGAAAATGAGCTTGGAAGAACAAGTGCGTTGCAACGTGCACATTGGTCGCGACTATCCCGTACCGGTGATCGATCACGCCATCGCCCGCCAGCGTACTTTGGCGCGGTACAAACAGGCTTTATCATGAGGGCTCCATAGCAGCCAAATCAGGAGTCAATGTGAATAACTTTTCAAAATCAGTTTGCTTGTTGGTGTACGCGCTCGCACTGGCGAGTTTTGCCGTCAATTTCTCGGACGGCGTGGCGGCCACCGTGCGTTATGGGGCGCTGATCTTGCTCGTCGCACATGCGATAGAAGTAGTTGTGTGCTTCAAATACGTCAAGCTATATCAAGGCTCCATCGCGGCCAGCATAGGGCTGACATTGTTGTTTGGCTTGTTGCACTGGAAGCCGCTGGCCAATGCCGCGGCACGTCAAAAAGCTCAATAAAAACGGGCACTGCGCAGCGATGCGAAGTGCCCGAATAACCACAAGGAGTCTTGTGCCGGCCCCTGATTTTTAGGAGCCGGTAAATCTTTGTCGCTTATGGGTGATATGCCGACTCACCGTGCGAAGTCACATCCAGACCTTCGCGCTCTTCGTCTTCTGGGACACGCAGACCGATGAGGACATCAACGATTTTGTAAGCCACTAGCGCCACTACTCCTGACCATACAATCGTGGTGCCGATTGCCGTTGCTTGGATGACCAGTTGGTCGCCAATCGAATAGGCATCCGCTGTTTTGTTGGCAACGTAATCCCATATACCTTGGCCGCCCAAATCCGGCGCAGCAAACACACCAGTGAGCAAGGCACCAAGGATGCCGCCGACGCCATGCACACCGAATACATCAAGCGAGTCATCAGCACCGAGCAACTTCTTGAGACCATTGACACCCCATAAGCAAATCGCACCGGCTGCTGCGCCAATTACCAGCGCGCCGCCGACACCGACAAAGCCTGCTGCCGGAGTAATCGCGACCAGACCTGCAACCGCGCCTGATGCTGCGCCGAGCATGGATGGTTTGCCTTTGATTAGCCATTCAGCAATCATCCAGGCCATCGCCGCCATCGCTGTGGCAAGCCAAGTATTGACGAAGGCGAGTGCGGCAATACCGTTGGCTTCGAGTGCGGAACCGGCGTTGAACCCGAACCAGCCGAACCACAACAGCGATGCGCCCATCATGGTCATGGTCAGCGAATGCGGCGCCATGGAATCCTTGCCGTAGCCGACGCGTTTACCAATCATGTAAGCACCAACCAAACCGGCAATAGCGGCATTGATATGCACGACCGTACCACCCGCAAAATCGAGCGCGCCTTTTTGGAACAGATAGCCTGCGGTGGCTTGAAGCTTATCTGCGGCTTCAGCCGAAACATAGCCATCCGGACCCGCCCAATACCAAACCATATGTGTAATCGGCAGGTAGCTGAAGGTGAACCAGAGCACCATGAACAGCAGCACGGCAGCGAATTTCATCCGCTCGGCAAATGCACCGACGATCAACGCACAAGTAATCGCAGCGAATGCACCTTGGAATGCGACGTAGATAAACTCGGACACCGCCACACCTTTGGTAAAGGTTGCCGCCATTGAATCCGGCGTGATTCCTTTAAGCAAGATTTTGTCGAAGCTGCCAATGAAAGCCCCGCCTTCGGTGAATGCCACGCTGTAACCGTAGATCGCCCACAGCACGCTAATCAAGGAGAAAGTGACGAACACCTGCATCAACACCGAGAGCATGTTTTTGCTGCGCACCAAGCCGCCGTAAAACAGCGCGAGGCCGGGAATGCTCATCAAAATCACAAACGCCGTGGCAACGATTAACCAGGCGTTGTCGCCCTTGTTAACCGTCGGTGCAACTGGCGCAGCGGCGGCTGCCGGTGCTGCTGCTGCGGGCGCGGCGGCAGGTGTTGCCGTCGCATCAGGTGTCGCTGCTGCTGGCGCGGCAGCGGCTGGTGCAGCGGCGGCTGTTGGTGTCGCCGTGGCTTGCGCCCACGCGGCACTTCCAAGGCCAAGCGCACTGGCGGCCAAGATGATGGCTAGAAATTTTTTCATTGTCGGTTCCCCTTACAGCGCAGCCTCACCGGTTTCACCGGTGCGGATGCGAATGACTTGTTCAACTTCGGTAACGAAAATTTTGCCGTCGCCGATTTTTCCGGTGCTGGCAGATTTTTCGATGGCTTCAATCACCTGCTCGACCATAGCGTCGCTGACTGCCGCTTCAACTTTGATTTTGGGCAGAAAATCGACGACGTATTCGGCTCCTCGATACAACTCGGTGTGGCCTTTTTGGCGGCCGAAACCCTTGACTTCGGTGACCGTGATGCCCTGTACACCGCAGGCGGCGAGGGCTTCACGAACCTCGTCAAGCTTGAATGGCTTGATGACGGCGGTGACTAATTTCATGTGATTTCCTTTCGTATGGAGACGTAAATATTTTTGGTCGGCATCGATTGCAACACCGACCTGCCGCTAAACCCGCTTAGAAAGTCTTGAGGAACGAAGCGACCAACTGCCCACCTGCAACATCCTTGAAATTCGACGAATTCAAGTTCTTGCCCCAGCAGTAGGACGACGCGCCAGCAGCAGGAAATGGATTGCCGCAACTGCCCTTGGCATTGGTATCCGAGTAAGCCAGTCCGACCACACCGAAACCGAGGTCTTTGGTCACCCCCAGTTTCCAATCGGTGTAGCTTGCGTCATAGGCTGCCGCCGTGTTGACCGAGTTCTTGACCTTTTGGTGACCGACGTGGGCGGCAACGCCCCAACCTTGGCCGAGATCGAATGTAGCGTTGGCCTCAAGATAACCCGAACCTTTGGTGTCTTGGTTGTAGGCAGGGCCGCCATACCAACCCACAAAATGCGAGGAGATGGTGCGTGAATATTTCACCGCCAACCATTTGTAACCCAAAGCGCCGTAAAGCTCGGTGGTGTTCGGATTGGCCAGTATCGTTGGCACTGCTGAGCCGTGACCGGGGTAGTTATAGGTGATTAAGCCCACGTCGTAATTCCAGTCGCCACCGGCGAAGGTATTTTTGTACCCCCCGTAAACGTCGATCTCCGTACTGCCTTTACCGACGAAGTCTTTCACCCAAGTGATGGTCGAGAGCCACGTGCCGATATAAAGGCCATTTGGATTGGCGTAATCAACACCACCTTGCAGCGCGGCACGCTCATGCGTCTGGCTGATGCCACGGAAGCGATAATCGGACACTACGCCAAGATTGGCGGTAAGCGGGCTCGCTGGCGCGTCTTCAGCCGCGCTGATGCAGGGGATTGCAAGGGTCAATGCAGCAATGGAAACAGCTAGGGACTTTTTCATGGTTCGACTCCGTTTGGTTAAATAGACAAAGCTACCTAAGCAGAGACTGTGCCCGTTAATTTTTTGTCGCGCTTTTGTATAAATTTCAATTGCTTATTCCCTGCACGTGCAGCCAACCAATCCCCCGCGCACCACGATGGATGGCGTAAGACACCTATTGGCACTAATGCGGTGCGCTCACTTTGAGCTTCACTTTCGACGCTGCATGGCAAGGCACAAACAAGCCGAATGCAGCCCAATGTCAGTGGACTGCTAGACTGCTTGCCACACAATTGATCGACTATCTTTCGCTGAGGATTTTTCATGCTCAACCCCAAACTGCTCGACGACATGGCGAGCAAATTGTCGTCACTCTTGGCCGCCACGCCTGCCGCTGAAATCGACAAAAACATGCGCGCCCTGCTCGGCAACGCGTTCGCCAAATTGGATTTGGTGACACGCGAAGAGTTCGACGTGCAACGCGAGGTCTTGGCGCGTAGTCGCGAGAAGCTTGCCGTGCTTGAGGCACGGATCAACGAGTTGGAAAACATCCATTCAACAAGCGCATCGCGCCCCGCGGAATAAGCAATGGCACTGGCTGTTCTTCGCTCGCGTGCGCTCTCTGGCATGAGCGCACCCGAAGTCACTGTAGAGGTACATCTCGCTTCTGGTTTACCCGCCTTCACGCTGGTCGGCCTACCCGATACTGAAGTCAAAGAAGCTCGCGAACGGGTGCGCGCGGCGATACAAAATTGCGGCTTTGAGTTCCCGCAGAGACGCATCACCGTCAACCTTGCTCCTGCCGATTTACCAAAGGAATCCGGACGCTTTGATTTGCCAATTGCGCTGGGGATTTTGATTGCGTCCGGCCAACTCAAAGCGAAAAATCTTGATGGCTACGAGTTCGCTGGCGAACTGGCACTATCGGGCGAACTACGCGCAATTCGTGGCACATTGGCCATGTGCGCCGCGATGAGGCGCGATGTGCATACCGATACGGCCAAACAGCGCAGCTTTGTATTGCCAGCACAAAGCGCGCCCGAAGCCGCGCTAATTCACGATATGCACATTTTGCCTGCGGCGACCTTGCTGCAAGTTTGCGCGCATTTGGCTGGACGCGAAATGATTGCCTCCTACGGCGTGTCACCAGCACCAACTGAGGTGTTCTATCCGGATTTATCTGAAGTCAAGGGTCAGGCACCGGCCAAGCGCGTGCTTGAAGTCGCCGCCAGCGGCGGCCACAGTTTATTAATGAGTGGCCCACCCGGTGCTGGCAAATCCATGCTGGCGCAACGCTTGCCGGGGCTGCTCCCACCAATGACACCGACTGAAGCCTTGGAGAGTGCCGCCGTGCATTCGTTGGCAGGGATGTTCTCGCTAGACAAATGGTCGCAACGTGCGTTTCGCAGTCCGCATCACACCTCATCATCAGTCGCCTTGGTGGGTGGCGGTAGCACACCGCGCCCCGGCGAAATTTCCCTCGCGCATTACGGAATCTTATTTTTGGATGAATTGCCCGAGTTCGCTCGCAGCGTACTCGAAGCCTTACGCGAACCATTAGAGAGCGGCGTCATCCATGTCTCTCGCGCTGCCCGTCGCGCCGAATTTCCCGCACGCTTTCAACTCGTCGCGGCGATGAATCCTTGCCCTTGTGGATTTCTCGGTGATGCACTCGGCAAATGCCGCTGCACACCCGATCAGGTCGCACGTTATCGCAGCAAACTCTCCGGCCCCTTTCTCGATCGCATTGATTTAATGCTCGACATTCCGGCAGTAAGCGAAGCCGAACTTTCGGCACGCGGCACTGGCGAAACCTCGGCAGCCGTGCAAGCACGCGTCACAGCCACGCGTGCGATCCAAACCCAGCGCCAAGGCAAACCTAACGCCATACTTACTCCCGATGAAATTGATCTGCACGCCGCACCCGATGCAGTCGGTGCGGCGTTGCTCAAACAAGCGATGGCGAAACTTTCGCTATCGGCACGCGGCTATCACCGCATATTAAAAGTCGCCCGAACACTGGCGGATATGGCGGGCGAAAAGCAAGTGAGTAGTCCTGATATTGCGGAGGCCATACAGTATCGGCGGGGGCTGAGTAGTTAGTATTGAAGTGCAGTGCGCCTGTAACTCCCAAAGCTATTTCTTTGATCTGAATCAACACGCGCCACCTCGACTCACCATAGCCTGACCCTGCTCACCGTTAGCCATCGGTGAAGGGAGATCGTATGGAAGTGTTTGAGGCAGATATCGCCATTATTGGCGCGGGTGGCGCTGGCCTGCGTGCGGCGATTGCTGCCGCCGAGACGAATCCGGAGCTGAAAATTGCACTGATTTCCAAGGTCTACCCGATGCGTAGCCACACGGTTGCGGCAGAAGGCGGGTCAGCAGGTGTGGTGCAGACGCATGACAGCCTTGATCACCATTTCAACGATACCGTTGGCGGTGGAGACTGGATTTGCGAGCAGGACGTGGTCGAATACTTCGTTGCCCAGTGCACCGAAGAAATGGTGCAATTGGAACACTGGGGTTGCCCGTGGAGCCGCAAGCCGGACGGGCACATTAACGTGCGCGCTTTCGGCGGTATGAAGATAGAACGCACCTGGTTTGCGGCTGACAAAACCGGCTTTCACATGTTGCACACCTTGTTCCAGACTTCCATCAAATATCCGTCGATACAGCGCTTCGACGAATTTTTTTGCGTTGATCTGGTGGTTGAAGATGGTCGCGTACAGGGTGTCGTAGTGATCGAAACAGCAACCGGGCAATTCACCTTGATTAAGGCAAAGTCGGTGATCATTGCCACGGGAGGTGCCGGGCGCGTATTTCGCGAGAACACCAACGGCGGCATTGTCACTGGCGATGGCATGGCAATGGCCTACCGCCATGGCGTGCCGTTACGCGATATGGAGTTTGTGCAATATCACCCTACTTGCATGCCGGGCACCGGTCTACTTTTCACCGAAGCCTGCCGTGGTGAAGGCGGGTTGTTACTCAACAAAGACGGCTATCGTTATTTGCAAGACTACGGGCTTGGCCCTGCCGAAGACAAGCCGCGCAACAAGGCTATGGAACTCGGGCCACGCGACCGTTTGAGCCAAGCTTTCTGGTATGAACAACAAAAGGGCCGCACCATCGAGGAACCGCACGGCTCAGTCGTGCATCTGGATTTGCGCCACCTCGGCGAAGCCTATTTGCGTGAGCGTTTGCCACAAATTTATGAACTAGCCGAAGAGTTTCTCGGTGTCGATCCGGCTGTGACGCCGATTCCTGTCCGCCCCGCAGTGCATTACACGATGGGAGGCATTCTGGTCGATGGCAAGTGTGCTTCGCCGCTGTCCGGTTTATATGCCGCCGGCGAGTGTTCCAGCGTTGGCATTCACGGCGCCAACCGCTTGGGTTCAAATTCACTGGCCGAGCTATGCGTGTTTGGCAAAGTCGCGGGGATTGAGGCAGCCAAATATGCCAAGTCGGTCGCACCGGGCAACACCGCAAGCTTGTTGAAACAGGCGGCAGACTCACAAAAGCAAGCCGAACAACTGGTCACCCGCCTCGATGGAAAAAAAGGCACTGAGCGCATCGCCACCCTGCGCAAAGAAATGGCGCAGACCATGGAAGATGGTTGTGGCATTTATCGTCTGGGTGACAGCATGCAAGCCACCTGCGACAAGATCAACGAGCTGAAGCAACGTTTCAAGAACGTCAATGTCGAGGACAAATCCAGCGTCTGGAATACCGATTGGTTATTGGCAATCGAACTGGGCTACCAGCTCGACGTGGCGCAAGCGATGGCTTATTCGGCAATCAACCGCAAGGAATCACGCGGTGCGCATCAGCGTTTGGACGGCTTTGAAGCGCGAGATGACGTGAACTTCCTGAAGCATTCGCAGGCACATTACGCTGGCGAGGGTGCGCCGCGCATCGACTACGGTGCGGTGAAGATCACTAAATCGCAGCCGGGTACGCGAGCCTATGGTGCTGCGGGGGAAAAAGCAGAGCAGGAGAGAGAGCAGGCCGCACATGTCTGAGATCGAAAAAATCATCCCGATTGAAGTACTGCGTTACCGGCCGGAGCAAGATACGGAACCGGTTCTGCAAACATTTCAGGTGCCGTTCACCGACGACATGTCGGTGCTGCAAGGTTTGCAATACATCAAGGACTATCTCGATGGCAGTTTGAGTTTTCGCTGGTCTTGCCGCATGGCAATCTGCGGCAGTTGCGGCATGATGGTCAATGGCATACCCAGCTTGTCGTGCAAGACTTTCCTGCGCGACTACTACCCGGTCGGTCTGCGCATCGAAGCACTGGCGCACTTCCCCATCGAGCGTGATCTGGTGATCGTGATGGACGATTTCATCGAAAAGCTGGAAAGCATCAAGCCCTACATCATTCCAAAAAAACCACGCACCCTGATCGAGGGCGAATACCTGCAGACACCGACCGAACGTGACGCGTATGAGCAATTCAGCTCGTGTATCAATTGCATGCTGTGCTACGCCGCTTGTCCACAATACGGATTGAATTCCAAGTTTATCGGCCCGGGCATTATGGCCCTGCTGCATCGCTACAACATCGACTCGCGCGACGGCGGCAAGGCTCAGCGCATGGAAATGGTGAATGCCGAAGATGGCGTATTTGACTGCACGGCCGTGGGCTATTGCTCGAAGGTCTGCCCAAAGCATGTCGATCCGGGCAACGCGGTCAACCTCAACAAGATGGAAAGTGCCAAGGACTATTTCCTGCGCTTCGTAATGCCGAAAGGGACAGGGAAATGAGAGCCGTCGCGCCCAACCGGCGTCGACCGTATGTACGCTCCATGGTGGGCTGGTGGCGCAAGAACCCCTACTTCGTCGAGTACATGATCCATGAAGGTTCCGCCTTTTTTGTCGCCGCGTATGCCTTGATCCTGATGGTCGGTCTGTTGCGCCTGACCCAGGGCGAAGCCGCCTGGAACGGCTGGCTGACGGCATTGCGTAGCCCGCTCTCGATCGCCGGACATCTGATATTGCTGGTCGCCATGCTTTATCACGCCTGGACTTGGTTCACTATCATGCCGATCACGCTGCCGCCGATTTTCGTTGCCGGCAAGCGTTTATCGGCGACCGCCATCACCGCAGGTGGCCTCGCCGCGACACTGTTGACCAGCGTGTTGTTGCTACTGTTGGTGTGGAGGCTCGGCACATGAGCGCGAACCTGAAGCGATCAAACCAACCAATCTTCTGGCTGCTATTCGGCGCCGGCGGCATGCTCTCAGCCTTGCTTGGCCCGATGTTGGTGTTCATTACCGGCATCGCCATTCCGCTGGGATTGATTTTTTCCCCTGAAACGATGAGCTATTCCCATATGCATGCGTTTGCTCACCATTGGATCGGTGCAGGCTTTATCTGGGTCATCGTGTCGCTATTCCTCTGGCACGCCGGGCATCGGATATTTCATAGTCTTCACGACGTTGGAATTCATGCCGGAACACTGGCCAGAATTATTTGTTATGGAATTCCCTTATTAGCAACAGTCCTTGCAGCACGTAGCTTAATTCCATCCTTGATTTGACCCACATCAATACCACTGCGCGCGAATTGCCTAGGGTCGAGTCGTAGTTAATCCAACCAATTCCGGAGACGAATCATGAAAAATATAAATCAAAATAACGCATGGCGGTTCGCGGCATTCAAACAAACTGCATTGTTTGTTGGTCTAGCAGCGCTCGGCATAGGCACGGCCTTGGCAGCAGATGCGGCCAAGATCAACTGGAGCAAAATTCCAGCCGTCACTGTCCCAATGTTTTACCCGGGACAGTCCACCTATGAGTGGCTGCGTAGCGACGCACACAAGGGTGCAAATAAGAAAGTTCAAACCGGCGCGGCTTGTGTCTCTTGCCACGACGAAAGCGGCGCAGAAAAAGATTTGGGCGAAAAAATAGTTAAGGCCGGACGACTGGAACCGATGCCAGTGCCCGGGAAATCAGGTTACAAAGAACTCAAGGTGCAAGCTGCGTTTGACGACAAAAACGCGTACATACGCTACCAGTGGAAAACCGACAATCCTTACCCCGGCAATGAGCACCAATATCTACGCTTCGATGGGCACGAGTGGAAAGTTTGGGGATACCCGAAACTTGATCAAGTCGTGCATGAAGGCAAACAGCCAGGCATTTACGAAGACCGCATGTCGATCATGATCGACGACGGCAAAGTGGCAGGTTTTGGCAAACAAGGTTGCTGGCTTACCTGCCATGATGGACAGCGCGACAACCCGAAGGAATTTACCAAGGAAGAAGTCGAAAGTAATCCTTTGTTGAAAGCGATCAAGAAGAGCGACGTGCGCAAGTATTTGCCGGATACACGCACCGACCCTTCCGACTGGAAGACGGGTAAAACCTTAGAAGAACTTGCCAAGCTGAAGGCCGAAGGCAAATTTGTCGACTTGATCCAGTGGCGCGCGCACCGTAGCAATCCAGTCGGTATGACCGACGACGGCTACGTGCTGGAGTTCCGCTACAGCGATTCCGGCAAAGATCCTTGGGCCGGAAATGCGGACAAAGATACCCACGCGCCTAAGTTCATGTGGGACGAAAAAAAACTTGGGTATAAGTCGATCAAGGCGTTGGACTTGCACAAGGGTGAGCACTTCCTGATTCGCGAACAGAACGCCGTGCCGTTTGACCCTGCCGCTGGCTGGAAGGAAGGCGACATGTTGCCGGACTATGTTCTGAGTAAAGAAGATGCTAAAGGCTCGGCAAACGACAACGCCGGCATCGGTACTTGGAAAGACGGTGTTTGGACTGTAGTCGTGACACGCCCGTTGGGTCTGACCAATGATGATGACAAAACCCTCAAGGCGGGTGGTGTCTATAACGTTGGCTTTGCGATTCATGACGACAACATCACTACACGCGGGCATCAAGTCTCATTTGTAAAAACGCTCGGGCTTGGTGTCAAGGCTGATATTCAGGCGAAGAAGCTACCGTAACCGCGGTGCTACGGCGGCGCTTACCACCAGCCGCCGCTGACCAGTATCGATTTACCGTCTAATTTTTTCGTCGTGGAGCAATTCAGAAATGAACATACGCATTGCAACTCAGCTGGCAATTGTCGTTACCGTGGTCGGTACGAGTCAGGCAAGTGCCGCGCAGAAAATCGATATCGACGCGGCAAAAGCGTTAGCGCGTCAGGAAAATTGCACCAAGTGCCACGCGGTCGACAAGAAAAAGGAAGCGACTTCATTCAAAGAAGTGGCAACCAAGTACAAGGGCAAAAAAGATGCTGAGACTACGTTGATCAAGCACATCACTTCAGGTCCGAAAGTCAAACTGGATGACGGAACTGAGGAGGAGCACAAGATCATCAAGACCAAAGACGATGTCCAACTCAAGAATCTAGTTGGTTGGATCCTCTCGCAATAACCATTTTTGATTTGCCGAAACGGACAACATGACTAGCCTTCTGGAATTATGGTCGGCATGTTTCTCGGGGCCAAGCAAACGCTTCTCCTTGGTTGCGCTACTCCCGAAAAGGGTCTCGAGTTGGCTGTACCGACTTCCATGAGTCAGTGTCTCTCCCGATACGATGAGCTATTGGTATCTACAAATCTTCGCTTACCACTGGCTCAGTGCAGGCATCATCTGGGTCATCGTGTTGTTGTTTCTCTGGCACTTTGGACATCGAATTTTTCACAGACTGTACAACGAAGCTGTAGAAAAACTATTTTCATAAAGCGCATTCTGCGGTGAACCAAATCGAATAACAAGTGTCCAACGAGTATCAATATCAAGGACACGAATCATGGCTCGCTACAAACACATCGACACCAGCCCGAAGTTCATCCCGGTTGATCTGGTTGCGCAGCTGCTGCCCGGCACGTTCGAACATGCGCTGTGTCATTTGATTGACCACGAAGTTGATCTGTCCCGCTTCGATGCCCGGTATCGCAACGATGTCACCGGTGCGCCTGCCTTCCCGCCGGCGATGTTGCTCAAGGTCGTGTTGTTCGGCTACTCGCGTGGAATCGTCAGCAGCCGCGAGTTGGAGCGGGCTTGTCGGGAGCATGTGACGTTCATCGCGCTCTCTGGCGATAGCGCACCGCACTTCACCACCATCGCCAGTTTCATCAGCGGCTTGGATGACTCGATTGCCAAGGTGTTCAAGGACGTGCTGTTGATCTGCGACCGCCAAGGCTTGATCGGGCGGGAGATGTTTGCCATCGACGGCGTGAAACTTCCGTCAAACGCCTCGAAAGCCAAGAGCGGAAAGCGCGCTGATTTCATTCGACAAGCAGAGAAACTTGAAACCGCCGCCAAACAGATGCTGGCACGGCATCGGGAGAACGATGCGCTGGCCGTCGAGCCTGATCTTGCCACCAAACACAGGCAGCGCATCACCCGCCTGCAAACCGATGCTGCCCAACTGCGCGACTGGTTGGCGGTGCATCCCATTGACCGCATGGGCAGCAAAGGCTCGATCCGCAAGAGCAATCGCACCGATAACGAGAGCGCCAAGATGGCGACCAGCAAAGGCGTGATTCAAGGTTATTGCGGGGTGGCCGCCGTTGATGACCAACACCAGATCATCATGGCAGCCCAAGCGCATGGCACTGGCAGCGAGCAAGCGCTGCTCATGACTATGGTCGATGCGCTCACCCCGCATCTGCGCGACTACTCGCTGATCACGGCGGATGCGGGCTATCACAGTGCGGAGAATCTCAAACAACTCGCCGACCAGGGCATT